>JAJDEL010000578.1 GCA_029259835.1 Planctomicrobium sp.
GGAACACGTTCATGGAAAAATTGGGCAATGGAAGAAGACATCTCCAGCCTCCTGGAATGGGAGAAAGTTTTTGGGGCAGAATTTCGCAGCATGCTTGTTTTCGTCTACGAAGTTCTCAATCCGCGCGAAATGGATTACCATGATCTCACCTGGGAATTCAAACGCCGGCGCTACGCGTTTTATGGCGTTTGGACTCGGGACTACGCAAAATCGATGAAAACCTGTTCTCCCAGTTGGCAAACAGTGAACCTGCGAGCCAGCGACTACCAAAAATTGAAGCAACCGATCCTTTCAGTTTTGTAGCAGCAGCGTTGACACGGCGCCGCTGAGAGGACTCGAATTGACAACCCCATGAAACAATCAAACCTATGAGTCATCTCGCGCACAAAACCGTTTGCCTCCTGGGCTTTTGCATAGCAAATCTCGCGTGCAATCTCGCCCTGGCTCAACAAGTCCCAGCACCAGCAGGTCGTGGAAGTGCCTATATTGTCAGGGATTTGTGGTTCGATGGCATCATCACGACCGTCATGGTCGGAGCTGCTCTTTTCGTGATTTGCCGCACTAGCAATCGCAGCTAAAGAAGCCCGAAAAAGAGAAAGAGTCTCCGCCGCGGGTGCTCACAGATCAACACAGATGAAATACAACGGAAAGTGACTTTCACTTTCCAACTTATCCGCGATCATCTGTAAAAATCAGTGGCTCTTTCTTTATCGCCACTTTCCAAGGGAGTTTATTGTGAGCCGAGTTCGAATTGCCATCACAGGCATCGGGCTTGTCACGCCACTTGGAACGGGGCAAGAACAAACATGGCAGCACGTTTTGAATGGCAACTCAGCTGCGCGCTGGATGTCGAGCGCAGAACTCGACGCCGCAAATATCAACTCAGATTTTCGTTGGTATGGTGCGCCTGTTCAGCTTGCGGACACTCAATTCGCAAACGGAATTCGTCACCTATCCCGAACTGCTCAATTTGCACTGACTGCTTCTCAAGAGGCAATCCACCAGGCTCAACTCGACGCCCGTTCCCTGCACACAGCGGCTTGCGTGATCGGCACGAGCAAATCAGATTTACGATCCATAGATTCTCTTTTTCTGGGCATGAGCGATGAACAGGCTGGACTGCCGGACCAGCAGTTTTCGACTCTCTTCCCAAACTCTCCAGTCAACGAAGTTGCCACTCATTTCGCTATTGAAGGTCCAGTCCTTTGTCCTGTCTCTGCCTGTGCCACAGGACTTGTCAGTCTGATACGCGCGGCGGAGTTCATTCAGCATGACGAAGTGACTTGCTGCATTGCTGGCAGTGCCGATTCCTCACTCCACTCCGGCCTGCTTGCTTCATACCGCCGGTTAGGCGTCTTGGCTCCACCGGGAAATGACCCATCTCAAGCCTGCCGACCTTTTGACTCGAACCGTTCAGGATTCGTTGTCGGTGAGGGTGCTTCAGCGCTTGTGCTTGAAAGTTGGGACCACGCGATCAATCGAGGTGCAGCACCCTTGGCGGAGTGGGTGGATGGAATCATTGGGTGTGATCCGACCGGTCTGACCAGCGTCGATTCGACAGGTGAGACTCTCGCAGCGTTAATCGACCGGCTGCTTACCAGAAACAACATCGCACCGAGCCAGGTTTCAGCAGTTTCCTATCATGGTACTGCGACAGAACTGAATGACCTCACCGAAGCCAGAGCGATTCAAAAAATCTTTGGTGACGGGCCACTTGGATTTGGAGTCAAAGGCGCCATCGGCCACCTCCTGGGAGCCGCCGGTGCAGTGGAAACAGCCTTAGGAGTCTTGGCGCTTCGAGATCAAGTTCTGCCACCGACCGTTAATCATGTGAATCATGACTCTGATTGTTCCAATCGAGTCACCCAACATGAAGCTGTACACCAGTCGATGGAGTTTCTTCTCAAAACATCCCTAGGCTTCGGAGGACATTTAGCCGTCGGCCTGCTAAAACGATGCAATAAGAGCAATTTGCTCGAAAGCGGATGAATTCGATTATCGAGAACAGAAAAGCAATCGAGTGAAGTACGATACCATTATCATTGGCGCTGGGATGTCCGGGTTGGCGGCTGGAATCCGGTTGGCCTACTACGAAAAGAAAGTCTGCATTCTCGAGCGGCACACGACCATCGGCGGGCTGAATTCATTTTATCGCTTGCGTGGCCGGAATTACGATGTCGGGTTACACGCTGTCACGAACTACGCTCCCCCTAAAACACGAACTGGGCCACTGGCAAAATTACTCAAACAATTACGTCTGCGCTGGGACGATTTTGATCTCTCACCGCAATGTGGTTCATCAGTCGTCTTCCCGAGTCATCGATTCTCATTCGATAATGGCTATGAACAGTTTCTCGATGCGGTTTGCGATGAATTCCCGGCCCAAGCAGACGGCTTCCGCAGGCTGGTCCAACAAGTCGAAGAATTCAACGAACTGGATCTGCAACAGGAACCGGTTTCAGCACGCAAGATTCTCGGCGATCGCCTGAGCGATCCAGTCCTGATCGATATGCTGCTTTGCCCGCTCATGTTTTACGGTTCCGCACTCCCGCACGATATGGACTTCAATCAGTTCGTGATCATGTTCAAAAGCATTTTCAAAGAAGGTTTCGGTCGCCCGTTCGATGGAGTTCGACAAATTCTGAAAACGCTGACTCGTCATTACAAATCGCTCGGTGGTGAGTTAAAACTGCGACAGGGTGTGCGTGAAATCAAGATCGAGAACGGAAAAGCGGTCGGCGTGATCACGGACGATGGTCAGGAGATCGATGCAGAGAACGTTCTCTCATCCGCCGGTGTGGCTGAAACTTTTGACTTGTGTGGGCAGCAATTCACAGGCGAAAAAGTCGCTCACGGTGAAGTCTCCTTCAACGAAGCGATCTTCGTTCTAGACCGACAACCCAAAGAATTCGGTCACAACGAAACCATCGTCTTCTACAACAACGAAGAACAATTTCACTACGCCCCACCTGAAGATCCATGCGATGTCCGTAGTGGGATCATTTGCTCGCCGAATAATTTTCAGTACGCAGATGATCAGGAACTGGAAGACGGCTTCATTCGTATCACGGCTCTTGCAAATCCTGACTACTGGATGAATCTTCCGGACGTTGAATACTATCAGGCAAAAGAAGAATGGACCGAGCGAATGGTCGCCTCGGCACTGAATCACATCCCTGATTTCCGGGACTACGTGATCGATACCGATGTCTTCACGCCCCGCACAATCAAGAAATTCACAGGCCACATCAAAGGCGTTGTCTACGGCGCCCCAGTCAAAGTCCTCGACGGAACAACTCCGATCAACAATCTCTTCCTCTGCGGAACGGACCAAGGCTTCCTCGGCATCATCGGCTCCATGCTCTCCGGAATCACGATGGCGAATAATCATTTACTGAGGGATTAGGGCCGCATGGAGAATTGTGCCAACCTCTCTTGTGTTTAAACGGTGCAACTCATTTTCCTGGCAGACAAGTCCATTGATTTATGAATTTGTGAGTTGATACGATCAGAGATTGACAATTTCCCACGCGAAATGATTTAGAAAAACTCATTGCCATGATACCACGATCCTTGATGCCGACAGTTTACATTGTGGTTTTTGCAGCGAGTGGATTGCTGCTGACGTCCCACCTTATCGCACAAGACACGGGATCGAACCCGGTCGATGCTGATGTGCTGTTGCAGGGTGGTTTGCTCTACCTCGGTGATGGAGCAAAACCGCAAGTGGGTGATGTGGCAATCGCTGGTGAAAAAATCGTGGCGGTCGGAAAGTTCCCGATTGGGAAAGTTAAAGTTCGCCTGAACTGCACAGGACTTTCGATCAGTCCCGGGTTCATCGACCTGCACAATCACAGTGATCGGAGTGTACTCAAGAAAGAGACTCGGGCAGCGATGAACTATCTCACGCAGGGTTGCACCACCATGATCACAGGAAACTGTGGGAGTGGTCCAATCGATGTCGAGAGTTACTACGGAAAACTTGACGAGTCAGGAATTGGTGTCAACGTGGCGCACTTAATTCCGCAAGGGTCGGTTCGGAAAGAAGTGATCGGAAGTGACAAACGCGAAGCGACACCTCCTGAGATTCAAAAAATGCAGGAAATTGTTTCCAAAGGTATGAAAGATGGTGCCTGGGGTATGTCGACCGGGTTAATTTACGTTCCCAGTTCGTTCGCGGATACGCAAGAATTAGTGGAATTGGCAACGGTCGTCGGAGGGCATGGCGGCATCTACGCCAGCCACATTCGCGGCGAAGGGACAACTCTTTTGAAATCTGTCTCAGAAGCACTTCTCATTGGGCGCGAAGCAAAATTGCCAGTCCATATTTCGCATTTCAAATCATCCGGAAAAAGTTCATGGGGACTGGTTCGAACAGCGGTCGAAATGATCAACGAGGCCAAAGCAGAAGGCCAAAAAATCACAGCAGACCAGTATCCATACACCGCATCGAGTACGTCACTGAGCGCGACGACAATGCCTTCCTGGGCGCGGGCCGGCGGTCGAATAAAAACGCTGGAGCGTCTCAAGGGAGATACTGAAGTCGCACAACGCATTCGCGAAGCGATTAAGCGCAAACTCAAACTGACCGACAACGGGCATCGGATTCAGATCGCCCGGCATTCCAAACATCCAGAATGGGCAGGGATGCGTCTGGATGAAATCGCCGAGGAAGAAAAAATCAGCACACTCGAACTTGTCTTGCAGATCGAAAAGAACGGCGGCGCGAGTATCGTGAATCATAGTATCAATGAAGACGACGTCCGTTTCGTGATGAGGCTCCCCTGGGTTGCGACGGCATCAGATGGTTCCGCTCGTATTCCCAGCGACGAAATTCCTCACCCCCGCAACTATGGGACCTTCCCCCGCAAAATCGGGTTCTATGCAATTCGAGAACAAAATATCGCGATCGAGCACGCAGTCAGAAGCTGCTCTGGATTACCTGCTGATATCCTGCGGATGACGGACCGCGGCTATCTTCGTGCTGGGTACGCCGCCGATGTTCTCGTCTGGAGCGAAGAAGATCTCATTGATAGCGCCACATTCACGAATTCACAACAATACTCAAAAGGCCTGATCCACATCTACATCAACGGAACCCCCGCAATGCTAAACGGTCATGTGACCGGCGCTCTTGCCGGGAAAGTGTTGAGGCGACCCACCAAGTAAGACGATTAGGTCGGCAATCCCCTCTCCCTTCTGACTCTTAGCTTTCAGCCTCATACTTGCTCAGAACTTGGCCCCCGTGTCTTTCATCGCAGTGGTTCCCCGAGCGCATCACAAGGGGAGCCTTCGGAGGTCCAACTATCCTGTAGAAGAGAAGACCCATACCCTATTTCTCTGTCATCATGGATGACGATGTCAATTGATTCATGCTCATTTCCAATGACTATTCCATCATACCTTACAATCCAAAACGCAACGTTCTGACCTCTAAGGCAGCGGACGACACGAGAGCAGGAGACTCCTGACATATATTTTTTGTCAAAGTTATAATCATATGGGCACACATCAATGATCTTTTCAGCCCTCTTGAGAGCCTCCTTGATTGTGAGGCGTGATGGTCTCCAGTCCCTATTGTATTCCCAATTTGTTTCGTACTCCTCACCGTCGCCTAGCATCGATTTCATTCGAGCGTTTGGCTGAACACCTTCAACCGATAGATCGCTGTCTTGTACTTGTACCGAGAAATCAGCCCCTTCAATTTGCAGATGTATAGGAAGTGGGTCAAACGAGATGTCCCACTTACAAACGGCTTCCGTATCAGGATGCCAACTTGCCTTGAACGACACGGTCTTCAATATGAAATCTTTGAGCAATAGCTCCGATGGCGGTTGAAGCAAGGAATCTTGAGCGATGGCAACAACATGTACGACAGGATGCTTTGGTGATGGAAGTCGACTATCCATTAAGTATTTCATTGTGAGATCGGCAAATGAGTAAGAGTTTCGGCTGGCTTCAGATTGCGTCACATCTTTTTAATTCTGTACGAATCATTGCTGATCAAACCAGCAGTGACATACGGGGCTTTCGACCTATTCGTGGTAACTCCGTAGTACACTCACGCCAAAATCTCTTTCACCGGGTTGTGATCTTCAACTCCGGTGAGCCTGACATCGAGGCCCTGGAATTTCACGCTGAGGCGGCGGTGGTCGATGCCTAATGTATGAAGAATTGTTGCGTTCAAATCGTGTATATGGACAGGATCCTTGACGATGTTGTAACTGAAATCGTCAGTCTCTCCGTGAACGACT
>JAJDEL010000579.1 GCA_029259835.1 Planctomicrobium sp.
GACGACACCCGAACCAAATCTGCCGCCAGCTTCGTTGCCTGCCGTGTCGTAACAAGGTCTGTTATTGAGGTTTCCCATTCCGTCGGTGTTTCCGAATCGTCAATCGGCTCAGCGAAACAGAACAATTTTCCGGCCCGCGTCGACACGAACAACTTTGCGTCAGCAGCGATCATCGAGTGAATTTGTCCCTCGACGCCGTTAATGTCCAGTTCGGCCAATGCGTTGTCGAAGTTGAATGCTCGACCACCGATGTGAATCGTTTGACTGATTCCAGTTTTCCCTTCACCCTTGCGAATCCCACCTTCGTGCAGCTGTTGATTCACGACGTCGTCGAAAGTCAGCTTTCCTCGACGAATCGCCTTCGTCGTTTCGGGATCCAGTGCCGCAAACCAGCCCCCCGGCAAGTGACCTGGAGCCGGCAGCTTGAAGTCGATCAGCTCGCCAGTCTTTCGGTCTAACCGAGCGGGATATGCCGTCGAGCACGGAACAATGACTTCGTCTTTGTTAACGATCAGGTATCCCTGCGGAGCCAACCCGCCGATGGCTTGAGTTTCGTGTGGTTGCTGACCAAACAGATAACCAAGTCGCTCGTTTCGCCAGACTACTTTTCCCGTCTCAATGTCCATCGCCAGGACAAACACACCTTCAAATGGCCAGACACCGGCTGCGAAATAGACCTGCCCCTCGGCAACGACAGGGCCGCCTCTCACGGGCCAGACGGAAATCAACCGCTGGTTGCCCAACAAACGGCGATCATTCGGCGTTGCCCGATGTTTCCAACGCAGCCTGCCGGACGATAATTCAAGGCAGTAGAGGAAGCCATCGTCTGAGCCGAGGCAGACGGAGTCATTCCATACGGCGGGAGCAAACCGAACCGGTCCGTTCGTGCGATAAATCCAGAGTTCTTTCCCTGTGGACGCGTCATATGCCGATACTGAATCGTTGTGGGACGAAGCAATCAGCAGTCGACCGTCTGCAACAACGGGTTCATAGCCAGCATCAAACTGCAACCGCGGACTGTGGAATGCCGGAGTGATCGCTGGCAACTCTCGAGTCCAGCTCAGTTCCAACTTCGGCGGCAAAGCTTCGTGGGTCGCGCCAGTTCGCCCAGCATCGTGTCGCCACATCGGCCAGTCATTTGCCGAGCAGACTCGTGACATCAAAATCAATGTCAGCGTAAACGCTCGGTACAACCATCGTTTCCGCAGATTCATTGTCGAGACTCCAGATTCATCACAATGCCTGCCAAACTAAACTCTGAATCAGGCGGACCACATCAAACAGTCTTCAGGATACACAATCCGGGATGGCTGGGATACATTTCCAAAAAGATCCTCCATTCGTGGCCAGCCTGTCACGCCGCCGTCCCAATCGGCGACGAAGGCGACAAAAAGTTCAACTGGGCCTCTGATCACGTCGGTGCATTTCACCGACGCCCTCTGAACATCTTGTAAGTCACCGAAGTTGGACAAGCTTCATCATTTTAGCTATGTCTCTAACTCGCGTCGGTCATCGCAACCGACGCTGGAAACATCGTATGCGAAAGTGCACCCGGCCACATCGACCGGAGAAGGATTTTTCGTAGTAGCGGCGTGCAGAACTGGAGTGAATTCGAGTATCTCACAATCTGCTTCGGTCAAATTCACCGACGCGTGTTGCACTTGACCGCAGACCGTCGAAGTTGATGCATCTGCCGCGAGTTTGAAAAACAGCGAATGCAGCAGTCGTTGTGATGCACAGTCTTTCCAACAAAGGCAACTCCGACTGTGCAGGCCAGTCTCCACGCCAGACTGGACAGCTACTCAATCAGTCAGGTTAGGGGCAGTATTTCGTGAAACTTGCCGCTTGCCGTCAGTTGAGGTGGACTTTGGCTGTCTCTGACCTCTACATCCAGCAGGTTGTTCTCCTGAAAAACTCGTTTTACGGACTGTATCACCTGTTCAAAAACAGCCTCGGAGACGGCGTCTTCTCCCAATTCAATTCTTACCTCAAACTCTCTTTCGGCGGTTTGAACCAATTGAATGCGCCGGGCCTGCTCATGTTCGAGATCAAAGACCAAGGGTGACAATGCCACATCTCCGATATGAAGCAGAGTCGCCTGGCGCCCCTCGACCTGAAAACTACGAAATGGTGAACCGCACGGACACGGGTCTGGATAAAACCTGAGACGATCACCTATGTCATAGCGGATAATTGGTTGGACATCGTTAACGAGTACGGTCAGAAGAGCCGTGTCCGAAACAGAACCATCGGGAACCGGTTGCATGTTTTCGTCAACCGCCTCTAGGATCACCCAGTCTTCGTGCACGTGATGGCGGCCATGGCTGCACTCCAACGACGGCATGAGGCATTCGGTACACCCGTAGGCATTTATGATTTTGTACTTTAGAGATGGGAATACGTGACGAGCTTTCTCACAAAGATCGTCCGTAAGAGTCTCTCCGCTAACTTTGATAAGGGCCGGTTCGATGTGCAGTCGCCCAGCTTCTTTTTCTCTGATCAGAATCGACAAGACACTTGGGTAAGTTACAATTGTGGCGATTCCATCTAATGCATTGAGTTGCTCAACAATTCTCTCAATCGGTTGTCCGGCCTCAATGAAGGCCAGACGCTTCGCCAGCCAGGGATGCAAATTGTTCATCAGTCGGATCATGCCAACCCCAGCAAAGTGACCGTTTCCACCGGTAATCATCACGTCGAAGCCGGCTTTGCGCGCTTGGTGGGTTATCCTGAGCTGGCTTCTGTTCAGTCGAGCTAGGGTAATGCCATACAAGTATTCAAGAACTGCCGCTGGCCATACGATCACGGCTGGTTCACCTGACGTCCCAGACGTTCGAAAAACAGCGACATCGTCAACGGGAACGCCCAGTTGATTGATATCACGAATGTGTTCCCGTGCCTGGGTAAGAGGGAGATCGCGAATCGTCAGCCAGTCATCGAAATTACGCATCAGATCTGGCTTACGAGTCACCGGAAGATCATGCAATTCGATGAGGCTGGATGCCCTCAAATCGGAATAGAGTTCTCGAAACAATGGGGAATCCTGCCGCACTTTCTCAACGAGACACCGAAGTCTCTTCAACTGACGGGCTTCAATTCTTTCACGTCCGCCCCAGGCTGTCCAAAGTCCTCCAACGGAGTATCCCAGGGTTCTGAGCAGGCTGAATCGCATTGATGGTAGGCTCCGCAGGTTAGGATCGCTCAATGGAATTGGCTTTTTAAGCCGCTTCGAACCGGAGATTCGCTGATGTCATCCGCGCGTTGATTTGTGTCGTCCAGATACGGTCGTAGTTGATCGATTGCAGGTGTGGCGATTCCTGACTGGCTGGCTAGTTCCCGAAATTCGTTCGCGATTGCTTTCATCTCCTCACGCGCGCCTATGGCATGACCGATTTTGATGCTCGCGGCTTTGTCATCGAGCTTTCGGCGCGTGATCGCAACCAAGAGCATTTCTGGAATCCACCGAAAGATCTTGTGAATCGACGGCGTGATAGGAACGCCAATCGATGAGAGAACGCAGTGGCCTTCTCGGATGGCCCGAATCATCAGTACGAGGGCTTCGCGGTTGCTTTTCAGTTTGCCGATGTCTCCACCCGCCATGTACAACGCGTTGATAGTCGGGCTGATTTCGGCAGCGTGAGTCTTGAGCCATGCGTCCATATTTCGGGACATCGAAAACGGGAAGCCTGCATCCTTCAGTGCGGTGGCGATCGCTTTGATACGTTTCGATTCGGCACCATCGAGCTCTCCAATCGTCGTTGGTTGCTCACGTTGATCGAGGACGATGTAGCGGATGTATTCGCGGTTGGGCACAGCGGACGCGCCCGGAAAGCCCAGCAGCACTCGCTCGCGACCGATTGCTTTGATCATCTCCTCAGGTCCGCCAGCGTTGTTTCCGAAGAACATGACGCTCGGTGTGTTCCGATTCGCCGCCAAGATGGGCAAGACTTCGCTGACCCTGTGTCTCGGCAGGATCACAAATATGAAGTCGTAGGCGTCATTTGGAGCGAGTCGCTCAACGGCTTCGACGCGCGTGGTGGTTTCCTCCCCGCTGGCAAACTCCTGCAGAAGAATTCCGTGTTCACGAATCTCACTCAAACGCTTTCCTCTCGCGAGGATAGCGACATCGCCTCCAGCATTCTTCAACTTCGCCGCATACAGCGAACCGATGTTTCCAGCGCCATAGACCATAACCTTCATCGCTCCCTCCTTGTTTTGAGTGACGACCACCAGTCAAAGTGTGAAAGCAACCCGCGTGCCAACTTGCGTTGCTCGTCAAGTTGGCACGGAAGATGCGTTTTCGTTCAAGCAACTTTGATCAGCCCGTTGAAAAACTTCCGCTTGACAGGCACGTTATCATAAGTTGGCAGAGGTGGCGAGGAGCGGCGATCACGGAGGGCGGGCGATGGCGTTGGGGAAGCGGAATTCGGAGCGGCATGGGGAATTCTGGATCGCGACGTCGGAATCGGTGAGCGGGCCGCCTACGGGACATCGACTCGGCACTCGTTTGGCGAATGATGGTGCAGGGACTCAAGCAAACAGGAAAATCCGATGAGCGAAGAGACTTCAACGAACACTTCAGCAGCGTGGGATGTTATCATCATCGGTTCCGGCATGGGTGGAATGGTGACGGCTGCGACGCTCTCGCGACTTGGACACAAAGTTCTGTTGCTGGAACAGTACAGTTCGCTTGGAGGGCAAACTCACAGCTTCTCCCGCGACGGATTTTCGTGGGACGCCGGGATTCACTACCTCGGCAGAATGGGCGCGCCGTAACAACGCGAGGAAGACATTCTGGAC
>JAJDEL010000580.1 GCA_029259835.1 Planctomicrobium sp.
AGCATGGCTTCTCCTTCCTGTAACAGCTTGACAATCTGCTCAGGCTTACGTCGTCGTCGCTTCGTCATCAGAGTCTCCTTCGACCACCATCGGTCAATTGACTCTCATAACAACTGGATCAGATTTTGGGGAGCATGCCAGTACGGTTCTAAGATTCCGATTCGAGGATTTCACGTTTTTCGAACAAGTGTGGCACAGCGCCAGCTTGGTGAAGCAACGGGCCCCAACCCAAGTTATCTCTCCAAAGTGGAAAATGGACAGCTCGCCTCAACATCTAGCAGGAAAACGCAGATTGAGATCGCCGATGTGGTCTGCCTTGGAGATTGTCGAATCTGGTTGTTGACTGAGTTCGGACGTCCACCGGAAGGGATGATAGAACCCATTGCTGAGCACGCTGAACGGTTTCGGTGGTTGGGGCGGATGGAGGGGAATGAACTCGATGCCGCCTCGCAGCTGTATCCACTGCTCGGTCAGTTTCCCGCGAAGAAGGCAGTCGAAGATGCAGAAAAGTTTGACGTCACGACATTCGATTGACTTTTCTTCAATTACCTTCAACACCATTCAATAATGAAAGCTGTTCAGAACACCGCGCTGACACACTCTCAAGCAGCAGATGATGTTAAGCATGACATTTGCCGAACGTTGAACTTCACTTGGTGCCTTGCTCTTTTTTTTTCTCAATCAGATAACCTGCTTCCTGCAGTTTTTCGATGGTCTTCGTGACAATTGCTCTATTGATTTTCTTCTGATTCTCCTCCAAATATTTAAACGCCTTGATGTCGGTATGTAGACGAATTTTATCAGTGGTTTTTTCTGAAAGTTCCCAGCCATTGACGAGGTGGTTTCTCAACCAAACTTGATGCTCCAGTTCCATCAGATCCTCGAGAAGCTGATTGTGTTTTTTAAAGTCTTTCCGTCCTGTGTCTGCGAATTGAATTTTCTGTTTATCCTCGATTGTCTGATGTGTTTTTTTTAGTGTGTAGCCTTTGGACTTCAGATCAAGAATCCTTCTCGGAACCGGGTTTCGGTTCCCCTGTTTTTCATTCTCAGTTAACTCTTCGTATTCTTTAATGAGTGGGTGAGTGAGTGCTTCCTTCTTGGGATCATCATTACGATCTTTGCCATACACATAGCCTTTCACTTCCACACCATCAATCTCCCGATCCTTCTTTTTGTCTTCCCTCCAAGCCTCAAATCCGACCTTGGCCATCAATTCCATCACATCTTCAGGGAGTTCGCCTTCGGTGATTTTTTCTTTCCAGAAATCCTCAGTGACATGCAGGGCCAGCAATCGCGGTGAGGGAAGGGCGTTCGGTCCGTAGTAACTTTTTCCACGAAGAGTCCCCATCGTAATGACTGATTCCATGGAGCGCGCACCGTGGCGGTATTCCTTCACGTGGATGAATGCATTGATAATGCCGGTACTGATCGAGGCCATTTTTGTGGCTGGGTTGATGATCTGTGTTGCGTTTCGTTCTAAGAGCGACCGCAGCAGCATCGCACGTCGGATGAGGTAGACATGCTCGCTCTTCTCTAAGCAATTATTGTCATCGTCTTGAATCTGGTTCGGACCTTTGACATTCAAGTAACCGCGCAATCGACTGACGAAGTCTGGACCTTTTAAATCTTTGAAGGTCGCATCGTACTCAACAAAGAATTTATCTTTTTGTTCTTCCGTTGATTCTGATCGGTCGAATTCGTCGAAACTCTCGCACGTTCCACCCGCGAAAACAAAAATCGCCTTACCAAACGGATGTTCGACACCAGCATCTCGAAAGACGGCGTCCTGCATTGGAGCCAGAAAGTTTTTCAACCATTTCAGTTTCTCTGTATCGAACTCGTCCCAAAAGACGAACGGAATTTCCCCGCGTACCGTTGAGTTATGAACCTGGTGGAATGCTTCATTCAATTCATGCTGATCAGAAAACTGCGACAGATTGAATTCGAGAGGATCCCGATTCCCAGGAAATAATTGTTTCGCAAGTTGTTTGATCGCAAATGACTTTCCGGAACCTGGCGGACCGTACACGGCAAGTGAAAGTGGTTTTCGGTCAGCGGGATTGTTGCAATATGCTTCGATCAGACTTCGTAGCTCGTTAATCCGTTCGATCTCTTCGCGATCAACCGTAACGAAAGCTCCATACTTCGCCTTTGGAACGCTACGCAGTGCCACTTCAACGCCGTCTCGCACAATTTCCAACGCCTTGGCTGCTAGAAACCCTTCGTTGTACCCAGTCACATCCTGCAGCAAGTCAATGGTGTCGTTTGATTCACTCTCGGATTCACTGGTTGGTTCATGGTGGCAATTCAACAGTGTATCATGAGTTCGAATCAGCACGGCAGCATAATCGTTTTCAGCATAAACTGGCTTTGGATCGGATTTCTTTTCTGGGTCTACTGGATGCAGTATCGCTTTGATGGCAGAGTGAGCAGCGTCTGTGGTAAAATCTTTGAAAGGGTCATCACTATTTTTTGGATCATATGTCCCTGCGCCGATAGCGTGGTTTTTACGAATCGCACCCAAAGCCCGCGAAGCTGCAATGAAAAAGGGGTAGGAGCAGGGCTGTTGCAAATGACGAACCATTGCAGCGGTCAGAATGGATCCTGCACCGAATGTCGAGCCGGTGTAAAGTTGCTTCCAGTCATCCTCCATGTGGTCTGGATCAAACACAAGGTACTTAAGTCGAGTTGATGGTTCCTCTCCTTCCTTCATAGGACCTTCACTTGAGAAACATGCAACTCCCGCACCTGGGATATGAATAACTACGTTTTTCGCTCGGCCTAAATCGTAAGCCGATGCCCCGTCGTTAAATTCCTTCTGCAAGTCTTCAATCGTCTGGTCCCAAGAGATTCCTTTCGAGATAACAGCGTGACGATCTCGCAGTGCAGTTAGCGAAATCACAACCGTTAACTGATCTGCAAAATTTTCAATCAGGTGCTTCCATAACGCCCCTTGTGCCAGAGAAGGAGAATGTTTTAAGACGATTTTCAGATTCTTATTTACTGGGCGATTGAGAATTGCAGTTGGCCAAAGACTCTCATCATCGCGGAACCCAAGATTCGCATCGTCTATGACAATCATTGATGGGTGAGATTCGCCGTGCACAACCGTCGTTTCGTTTTTTTGTGAAGATTCCTCTATCGCCGCTTCCGGTTTTTGACACCCCAGAAACTCACGGATACGCCACACAAACTTTTTGTTGCCTTTTTCCTGTTTTCCTGCAAAGACTGTCCAAACGGTGTGCGCCTGGGCGTAATGTTTATTCTTCTCTTTTTTCTCTCGCGGGGGAGAGATGTACACAGGGTCTTCTACGGGATCTTCCTTCGGATCCGAGGGTGGGAGCAAATCGCTACAGGAGAGTTGAATCAGGTCTGCCAAATACCACGCACCTCCGTTTCGCGGTCTGCGACTTGTTGCCTGCACTGGATTGGAATACGTACACGACTCCAAGGGAAGTTGTGCCAAATTTGAATCCAGTATCAAATCACCAGTGACCTCAATCAAGAACTCCTGCCTGGCCTCACTCATCTCTGCCCTCTCTGTTCGTGGGTTCATTGGAGCACCAAGAGCACCGGTCAATTTAACCAGTGGTTGTGCTGTCGCATCAGCCACGATAGATTCATAGTGTGTGAAATTAAAGGAAGCATCAGAGTTTTTTTGACCGGT
>JAJDEL010000059.1 GCA_029259835.1 Planctomicrobium sp.
CAAATGTCCCCAGTGCTGTTCCGGCGACCGTGAGATCTTGAGACTGGTCCACAGGTTGATGTCGAGCCAACCCGAGATCGACAAGTTTCGCAGATCCTGTTGACGAGATGATGATATTCGAAGGTTTAATATCGCGATGAACAACACCTGCTGCCGACGTGTGGCGAAGGGCTTCCGCAATTTGAAGTGTGTAATTCACGACACTCTCTGGATCAAGCTTTCCCTTCTGAAGAATAAACTCCCTGACATTCGTACCGGTCACAAATTCGAAAGCAATGTAATGCAGCCCGTTTTCTTCACCAATAAAATGCACTCTGGCGATATTGCCATGATCCAACTTGGCTGCAGCTCGGGCTTCATTCTGAAATCGCTGGACCGCTTCCGGATCGACAGACAACTCCGACGAGAGAACTTTCAAAGCAACGACACGATCCAGCCGCTTGTCAATCGCTCGAAAGACCGCGCCCATTCCACCACGTCCAATTCGCTCTTCAAGAACGAAGTGCCCAATCTCCAGGCCAGCTACTGAAGGAAGTGCCCCGGAATCGCCTTCGATTCGAGATGGAAAGAGACGGCTGGCAAACTCAAGCTGTTCACCCAGACTTGCTGGAATTCCCTTTTGATCATCACTTTGCGCAGACTGGTGCCGTGGGAGTGGGCGGACAAACGTAAGGCCACTCCCTTCTGAAACAGAAGACGGTTGTTTGGCACTGAGTTGTGACATCACACTTTCAGGAAATCCGAAGACGGGACATGTTGCTCTCTCTGAAAACCTGAGAATTCAGGCGTTTGCTTGACGAAATCATTCGAGAAATGCAACGATTGAGATCAAACACTCACTTTCGACTGACCTAATTCGATCAAATCGCTTGAAATACTTTACAACTGAATTTTAGCTCCTAATTCAACATCGACGAGAGGGAAATCGGTTCAACACTCAATTTCCAATGATCCTGTGCAAATCTTTCTCTATTGAAGCGAGGTAATCTGAAAGTTGACCGCAAAGCTGAAGTGAAAAATCGTCAGCATCGAGCACTTTTCCAACCGCACTCCTGACAGTGAGATCCGTGATCTCTTTCTGATCTTTCGGGTCATTTCCCTTACGGGCTGTTCTGCGCAGAAGATGTGCTTTGGGAACATAACCATGTTCAAGGTGGTGAATTAACTCCCGAATCAATCTCTCTGATTCGTTGAGTTTGTTACGAAGCGTCAAATTTTCTAGTTGCTGGCTCATCGAAGCGTCTCTTTTCTTGGAGAATGGATCGAATACCGACACCTGCAAGCATTGATGAATGAAACCACTGCGTCTTATTCTAACGCTTTGCCCCGACCTTTGGTCAACAATATTTGTAGAAATCTGATGCGAATTCTGGTCCTAGGCGACATTCATTCAAATTGGGCGGCTCTACGCGCTATCGATGAGGAATTCGATTTTTGTGTTTTCACTGGCGATCTCGTCGATTACGGGACAGATCCGCTCCCTTGCATCGATTGGGTCCGTAAGCATGTCTCTGCCGCGGTCCGCGGCAATCACGACCACGCTGTTGCTCAGCGAGTTCAAGCTGTCGGGACATCAGGTTTCCGTCGACTGGCAGCAGCAACACGTCCTTTACATTGGAAACAGCTTGATTCCAGTCGGCTGAAATTCCTGGGGAGATTGCCAGTCACAACTCACTTTCGGACAGATGAATTCTCAATCCAACTCGTCCACGCAACTCCCAGAGATCCGATGGACGAATACCTGACTGCTGATCCAGAGGCCTGGAAATTACGACTCGGCGACGTGAATGCAGATTTTGTTTGTGTTGGACATTCACACATCCCTTATCATTTGGACCTTGGAGAGATTCAGGTCATCAACCCAGGCAGTGTTGGACAACCGCGAGATGGCGACCCACGTGCTGCATATGCAATTATTGAAGACCGTGCAGTCACTCTGCACCGAGTCGAATACGATATCGATGACGCAGTCAAACAAGTTCAATCGACAGGCGTTGACGACTGGGTCGTCAAACTCAATGAAGCCATCTGGAGAAGAGGCGGTCAACTCTCCAAAGAGCAAATGGATGCGTTTCATTAGGGGCAAGTGAAGGAAGTCGTTAAGGGTTGATCGCTGAGAATCGACTCAACGACTCAACGACTCAACGACTCAACGACTCAACGACTCAACGACTCAACGACTCAACGACTCAACCCTCAACCCTCAACCCTCAACCCTACATGCACATTTGCGTCACAGGTGGTGGTGGCTTTCTCGGTCGCTACATCGTCGAACAACTTCTTCAGAACGGGCATCACGTCCGTATCTTCTGCCGTGGAAATTATCCGGACCTCAAATCTCTGGGTGTAGAAATTATCCAAGGTGACTTGCGTGACCCTGCCAAGGTTGAAAAAGCTGTCCAAGGTACAGAAGCAGTTTTTCATGTTGCAGCAGTTCCTGGAATTTGGGGGAAGTGGGAGACATACCATTCGATCAACACTCTCGGAACGCAGCACGTTATTGACGCCTGTCGAAATCAGGGTTGTGGTCGGCTGATTTACACAAGTTCGCCGAGTGTTGTCTATGATGGAAAGCCGCACTTCAATGCGGACGAATCGCTGCCCTACCCTAAGGGCTATCTTTGCCATTACCCGCACTCCAAGGCGCTGGCAGAGAAAGCCGTTCTGCAAGCGAATGACGAAAACTTCTCCACCGTCGCGCTTCGACCGCACCTCATTTGGGGACCACGGGACAACCATTTAATTCCAAGATTGCTCGACCGGGCAATGTCTGGAAGATTGATTCGTGTCGGCGACGGCACAAACGTTGTCTCCATGTCTTACGTTGAAAACGCGGCCGCCGCACACATTCAGGCGTTTGAAGCGTTATCCACACAAAGCATGTGCGCTGGCAAAGCCTACTTCATTAACGAAGCTGAACCTGTTCCTCTATGGTCCTGGATTGACCAGCTATTGGCACTCGGAGGACTTCCGCCCGTCCGTCGTTCAATTTCACCCACCATGGCAAGAACCATCGGTGCCACAATGGAAGCAGCATTCTCTTTATTCCGACTCAGTTCCGAGCCACCAATGACACGATTTCTCGCCTCACAATTGAGTCAATCGCATTCGTACTCCATCGAAAACGCAATACAGGATTTCGGTTGCGAGCCTCAAGTGACGTTCGCCGAAGGAATGCAAAAACTCGAACCGGAAGTTAAAGAATACGTTGCGAGAAAACAAAAAAGCGGGTGAACCTCATCAATGAGATCCACCCGTTGGATAGAGTCATGCAGTCATTCGAATTGACTACTTTGTGGCAGGTTGCAACGCTGCTGTCTGCTGAATGGGACTACGACCAGCGGTCGTCGTACGAGTCAGGAAATTGTCGATTTGAGCTTCACTGCGAATTTTCTCAAAGACCTGGGCAACAGATTTCTGAGTTTGCTGTTCTGTTAATTGCTCCAGAAGGTCATTCCAGACGACGCGGATATCTTCAACGACCGGTTCGGTTCGTCCTTCGCATTTCAAAATGACGTAACTGCTATCTGCAACTTCGATGAGTCCAGAGACTTCACCAGATCGTAATTTGAATGCTTCCTCTTCAACCGTCGGGCTTCCACCATGTTTGCGAATCGGGGGAATGACTCCACCGAGAGGGCGTGAGTTAGGATCAGTAGAATGCTCACGAGCCAGACGACCAAAATCATCGGGAGTGGCCCGACACTGATCCCAAATTTCCGTCGCTTGACGGATATTGCCATTCACTAGAATCATACGTGCCTTAACACGCGGTCCATAATCGCGTTCGAAGCCTTCTTGCATTTCTTTTTCTGACACTTGAATGCTCTTGCCTGCCAGTTTTTTCAGGGCAATCATCGGCCAGATCACGTCGTTGTGGTACTGATCTTTGGTCAGTCCACGCTCACTTGCCAGCATTTGATACCAAGTATCCACAGGCAGGTTAAACTTCTCCGCGGTTTCCGCAACTTCTTGTTCGACTTCGCCGCTTTTGATGGTGATTCCTTGGCGGTCGCATTCCTGCTGAATGATCAATCGGTTGATCAAATTATCCAGAACTTCCGCACCATGACGCTCCACAGAATAACGAGCAACCACATCGTAGGTGATGGACTGGTTATTAACTTTCGCCAATACTTTTCCAGGCGTCCCGTTCAGGGTCGCCCTCCCCTTGTCACTTAAAGTCCCATCTGACTGTGCAGACCCAGGGCTTGCTCTGAAAAACTGAAAGCAAACACCAGCAACAACAAGCAGCACAACAGTCCCGGCAATGTAGTTCGTCCAGGATTGTTGGGAGGGCTGAACAGAGGGTGTTGGTTCAGGATCTTGGTTCTCAGGAGAGTGATTCTGTTCACTCATGGTATTGGACTCCATCCGTGGGTCGAAAATTTGAACAGTTATTGAGGCATTCGAGATAACGCAGCATTCGATCTCGATTTCCTTGTACCATTTACCGGAAAATATGATTTTAGGTCAAGATCGCTGTCTCCTCTGCCGATAAAGCTGGTTTCGCTGTGTAAAAATTACAAGAACTGAGACTTTAAGGACGCGTATCACGAAACTATTTACGCAAAGCCGGTTTGCCGTACACTTCAAGCGTACGGCTAAACATTTTGATGGAGAACGCTGCATGTATGACAAAAACGCTTTGAAAGAACTCTTTCGTGAACGCGCTCTCAAGTTTGGAGACTTCACACTCGCATCCGGCAAGAAGGCAACTTATTACCTTGATGGCAAACAGATCACCTTGCATTCCAAGGGTCTCCAACTCGTCAGCGAAGGCTTTCTGGAACTCCTGAACACAGACGAAGTCGATGCCGTCGGTGGAATGTCCATCGGGGCTGACCCAATCGCCGCTGGTGTCCTCTCCGCCGCTGCGACTCACGGGCAGGAACTCCTCGGATTCCTCGTCCGGAAAGAGTCGAAAGGGCATGGAACGAACAAATATGTTGAGGGACCAGTTCAACCTGGCATGAAAGTCGCCATCGTCGAAGACGTCGTCACGACCGGTGGCAGTTCCCTCCTCGCTATCGAACGAGTTGAGGACTTCGGTTGCGAAGTCGTTCAGGTTTTGACCATCATCGACCGTATGGAAGGGGGCGCTGCCAACTTCAAAGACAAAGGCTACGCCTTCGAATCTTTGCTGACGATCGAAGACTTCGGGATTACGCCGCCGTCTGCATAGAAGACGTTTTCGCAAGCAAACCGGTTTGCCACACACTTGAAGTGTGTGGCAAATATTTATTTTCGAGTCATCTC
>JAJDEL010000581.1 GCA_029259835.1 Planctomicrobium sp.
GGACGCACATCGTATGGATCCCAAGGCGGTCTGGCTTTATTCAGGTTTGTACGACAAGGTGGTTCCGATGAAGAACGCTCTGCTCTTGGCAAAAACGATCACGCTTGAAGATTCACACCACATCAAAATGCCTGCAAATCACTACTCTGGAGTCGCGTTTCTCCCCATGGTCTTCTCACATATTCAGACTCAGATGAATTCCCTTCATGGAACGACGAAGCCTGAGACTCCCTGAGCCGAACGCGCTAGCGTTGGGCGTTTTATGAGAAAATATCCTACAAAAAGCCCGTGGCTAGCGCCAGCGGCTCAAGCGGAAAACAACGTGTGTGTAAATTAACACAAGAATCGTAAGTCTTTCTTGTGTTCCCCTGAAAAACGGCGTCTCAGGCTCCAATCGCTTCGGGTTCCCGGCTATCCTACGCCGTGTCGGAGCCAGCGGCTCTGCAGAAAATCATTCTCAAACTAAAAAATTCAGCCGATCTGGAGATCGGTTTATCAAAGATACTCAGGAGTTTTCTGTGCCTGTCATTAGTGTTGAAGGCGAATGGCTTAACCAGCTTCTCGGCCAGGACTACAAAGTTGAAGAGCTCGCCGACGCTCTGGAACAAATAGGATGCGATGTCGAAGAAGTGATTGACGTCGAGAAATTTCGATGCCCGAAATGCGGACACGCCGTTGAAGGCTCACTTGGTGCGGATGTCACCAAAAGATGTAACTGGTGCGATTTCGAACAGGAAGAATCATTTGTGAAAATCGGTGAGAGCCAAGTGATTCGCCTAGACCTTCTCGCGGCGCGACCTGATCTCTTTGATATTGGTGGGATCTCAAGAGCACTTAAAGGATACCTCGGTGAGGTCAAAGGGCTGCCGGAATATGAAGTCTTGCCGTCGGACCTGAAAGTGATCATCGATCCAGCCGTGGATGGTGATGACTGCCAGCGCCCCTTCATCCGGTGTGCCGTCATCGAGATGGAGAAGGTCGATGACATTACTTTGATCGCTCTGATGAAACTCCAGGAAGCATTGCACTGGGGCGTCGGACGAGATCGCAAACTCGCCTCGATTGGTGTTTACGATCTTTCAACAATCAAAGGACCAATCACTTACACGACTATCGACCCTGACGCAGACACCTTCGAACCTCTCGGACAAGCGGGTGTTCCGATGACGGGTCGGCAAATCCTTGAAGATCATCCGAAAGGGATTGCGTACGCAAAATTATTGGCAGACCATAAACGCTATCCAGTTCTGAAAGATGCCGACGGCACAGTTCTGTCAATGCCACCGATC
Source organism: Planctomicrobium sp. (assembly GCA_029259835.1). Lineage (GTDB taxonomy): Bacteria > Planctomycetota > Planctomycetia > Planctomycetales > Planctomycetaceae > Thalassoglobus. The sequence continues at coordinate 1,290 of JAJDEL010000581.1, forward strand.
ATCAACAGTGAAGCAACGAAAGTACAGCTCGGTTCAAAACGGTTATTCGTCGATGTGACAGGCATCAGCTTATCCGCTGTTGTGAAGTCGCTCGACACGTTCGTTTCGTCTCTTTTGGAATTAGGAGGCAAGGCGTACTCAGTAGAGATTGTTTCCCCTGGCGAAGAAGCCATTATTTCGCCCGACCTCTCACCGCAAGAAGTCGAGATCGATCTTTCCGCGGCAAAACGCTGGCTCGGTTTGCCGCTTGACGAAGAGAGTTTGACTGAATCGTTGCAACGGATGCGGCTCGATGCCGTTCCAGTTTCTGGGACAGAGAATACGTTCTGTGTTCGCTACCCGGCACTGCGAACGGACTTCAAACATATGGTTGATGTCTTCGAAGACCTTGCGATCGGATTTGGATACAAAAATATCGTGCCGAGTTATGTTGGACAGGCAACAACCGGTCAGTCGCGACCGGAAGACGATACAAGCGAACTCTTTCGCGGAGTCTTGCTCGGTTTGGGCTTCACGGAAATTATGAGCTTGCCGATGACAACCGAAGAACATCACTTCGAGAAATTCCGGCTCTCTGTCCCGGAACATTACGCACGCATCGCCAATCCAAAGCTAAAAGCGATGACCGTCGTTCGATCTCACTTGATGACTGGACTCATGGAACATCTGCGCGAGAACCGTCGTGCTCCATTACCCATCAGATTCTTCGAGCTTGATAACATCACTGTTCTCGATGGAGATGCGGAAACTGGTGCCTACGAAGAGCGACATATTTCAATCGTTGAAATGGGTAAAGAAGCCAGTTACGCCTCGATTCGTTCGACCATCGATTCATTGCTCTTCGAAATGGAACACGAGGGTCAATATGCCGTCAGCGAGCATGTCTCGTTTATTCCCGGTCGCGTTGCAACGGTAGAAACTGGAAGTGAAGTGCAAGGCGTTCTTGGCGAATTGCACCCAGAGGTGATTACAAATTTCGGCCTCGACCATCCAGTCGCTTTGGCAGAACTGACAGTGATGAAGATTGTTTGATGAGCAACTTGGGCAGCGACCACTGCTATCAATGCGTCGCCTTTGATGCGGTCGGAACGTTGATTCACGCTCAACCTTCGGTCACAGAGGCGTATTCGATCATCGGAACTCGACACGGAGCGAAATTGCACCTCGACGAAGTCAAACGTCGGTTCGGGAAAGCGTTGTCGTCACGGCAGCTCAAGTTGACAACCAGCGAAGCGGAAGAACTTGCTTTCTGGAAAAGCATCGTTCAAGAAGTCATCGGAGAGGTCCGCGATCCAGATGCCTGCTTTCAAGAGTTGTACAGTCACTTCGCAAAACCGGAATCATGGAGAGTCGATTCTAATGCCTCCAACGTCATTCAGGTACTGATGTCCCAGGGAATCAATGTCGCGATTGCATCGAACTTTGACCACCGTCTGCATTCTGTTATGGATGAGCATCCTGAACTTCAACAGGTTTCGTTACGTTGTATTTCTTCTGAAATCGGTTGGCGAAAACCGAGTCGCGAGTTCTTTAACAATCTTGCACGGATCGCTGATTGCCGGGCGGAAGAAATACTCATGGTCGGTGATGACATTGAAAATGATGTGCTCGGCGCACGCAAAGCAGGTCTTGATGCAATCCATCTGAGACCTCCAAATGAGAGCAAATCTGAGGTTCGAGAGATCCATGCCTTGAATGATGTCCTGAATCTGGTCATCACTGTGAATGATGAATGAAAAACATGCAGACAATTTGAAGCAATCCTGGCAGCGAAGTTTGCTGAAGCAGATGCTTCGTGTCGTTGCGTTTTTTACCATCCTCGGACTGACACTGCGGCTGACAATTCGTGATTCCTTGATTGGATTTTCGACTCTGTACTATATGACGCCTCTGGCACTCATCGTTGTTGGTGCAGGGATGTGTTTACTCTCTTCTTACTGGAATCGAAAGAGGTTCTCTTCGTTCTTCTGGTTGATCGTTTTCTCCGCAACATTGGTCTGGTGGATTCAAACAGATTGGCGGTTTCAAACGCGAGTTGAAGTCAACGAACAAGAAATGACAATCTTATTTGCCAACATTGCCAGAACGAAAGACCCAGAGTCCATCGCCGCAAAAATCCGTGAGATCAATCCGGATATCGTTGCTTTGGTGGAAGCCATGGTCGTCACCAATGCTGATCGCGATTCTTGGAAAAAGACATTTCCAGAGTACAACTACTCGATGATCAATGGTGGGACTCAGTTGCTCGCAAAAGGGAAAATCGGCCCCCCCTGGGTGAAGGCTCTCAAGGATGGCTCAAAATTGAGCCGATCAATTGTGACCATTGATGGAGTTGATCTGCATTGCTACGTGGTCGATATTAAATCGACGATCACCGCATCTCGGGAACACGCGCTTGATGAACTTGCGAAGTTCACTTTGAAATCGACTGAAAAACCTGTGCTCATTATGGGCGACTTCAATACTCCGCCGGAGTCCGTACACTTCAATGCTCTGCGGGAGAATTACGTCAATTTATTTGAATCTGCCGGGAGTGGGTACGCTGCAACTTGGCCGTTTCCGCTGCCGGTATTAGCACTCGATCAGATTTGGATAAATCATCGCGTGACACCGATTGAATGCGGTCATCAAATCAATTCCCGGTCCGATCACCGGATAATTGTTGGTCGAATCCAGGTAAATCGCAAAGCATCCGTGGCGAGAGAAGACTGACAGTTTCACTCGGTGGAAACTCTCGCTAATATCAGAGACAATAAGATTCACACCTTTGCATCCTCTGCACATTAATTCATTTCCATATCTCTGAAAGGCAGCCAGATGGCCGATCAAAACGCGAATAATACAAGACGAGACTTTCTGAAAACCGGAGCGACTGCCAGTGCAGCCGCGGCACTTCTCAGTAACTTTGCTGCGAACTCCAAAGTGTACGCCGCTGGAGATGAGATTCTTCGTGTCGGACTAGTCGGTTGTGGAGGACGTGGAACCGGAGCAGCGAATCAGGCTTTGAAGGCGGACCCTCAAGCTGTACTCGTTGCAATGGGCGATGCGTTCCCTGAAAAAATGGATCGCAGCCTGGAGTCCCTGAAAAACCAAAAGGGAATCGCCGACAGGGTTCTTGTTGATGACGATCACAAGTTTTCTGGTCTTGATGCGTACCGCTATGTGATCGATTCGTGCGATGTTGTCCTGCTGGCGACGCCTCCTGGATTTCGACCAGAGCATTTGGAGTATGCGGTCGAGAAGGGCAAACACATCTTCACAGAAAAACCGATGGCAACCGACGGGCCAGGTGTTCGCCGGGCGATGGCTGCGGTAAAGGTCGCGGAAGAAAAAGGGACTGCAATGGTCGCCGGTTTTTGCTGGCGATACGATTCCACAAAACGTGCTTTCTTCGAGAAAGTTCTCAACGGCGACATTGGGGATGTCCGCTGCATCTACGGGACATACTTGACGAATCCGGTCAAATCGATGCCCGATGCCAGCACCCGTCCGGAAGGAATGAGCGATCTCGAATGGATGGTTCGCAATTGGTACAACTTCACCTGGCTCTCCGGAGACGGACTAGTTGAACAGGCATGTCATACCGTTGACTGGCTTGCTTGGGCGAAAGATGACGCACCACCAGCGAGTTGCACGGCAATCGGTGGTCGACAGATTCTCGCTAAAGGTGGGAACATCTTCGATCACATCGAAGTCAACTACGTCTGGGAAGATCAGACGCGTGCGTTTCTGGCTCAACGACAGATTTCAGGTTGCCATAACGAAAACAACCTGTACATCCTCGGTTCAAAAGGTGAAGGGAACATGACTCGTCGAGGCGCGACGATCTCAGGTTCAGAAGATTGGAAATACAAAGGACCGACTCCGAACATGTATGACGTCGAGCATGTTGAAATGTTCAAATCGATTCGCGCAGGTAAACCGATCAATAACGGAAAACGGATGATGACCAGCACCATGATGGCAATTATGGGACGCATGGCAGGCTACACTGGAAAAGAAGTGACCTGGGAAATGGCACTCAACTCCGAAGAACAACTCGTCCCGGAAGTCAGCAACTGGGATACCTCAGTTGAAATCAGGAAGACGTCAATGCCAGGTTTGACTCCATTTAAATAACCAATCCCTAACAAATTTCGGTTCGAAGCCGCTGGCATCTGTCGGCGGCTTCTTTGTTTGGTCTAGAGATTTGGGATCGAGGGGCAAGAGTGAAGTAGGGCCGGTTCCACCGGTCGATGGCAACTTGAGCATTCAATGGTCGGTAGAACCGGTCCTACGTTTTACTTACCCCTATTATTTTTCTTCTGTTTAAGCGTGCTTTCCATGTCATTTCCCAGAGTTTCCACATTCAAATCTCCTGAAGATTTTCAGGATCACCTGGAAGAGCTTGGCTTGGATTTGAAGTTTGATTCCGAATTGCTATCAGGTGCGGATTCTCCACTTGCTCGGACGGCTTGTTATCGAGATCAAACGATCGGAAACCGTTTTTGCATTCTGCCGATGGAAGGCTGGGATGGAACAACTGATGGTAAGCCGACTGGTTTGACTCGACGTCGCTGGAAAAACTTCGGACTGAGCGGGGCGAAGTTGATGTGGGGTGGAGAGGCGGTTGC
>JAJDEL010000582.1 GCA_029259835.1 Planctomicrobium sp.
GCAGCAGTGAACAAGTTCGTCAATGACAAAAGCGAGAATGCGTATGAGCATCTCGTCGATGAACTTCTCGCATCTCCCCACTTCGGTGAACGCTGGGGGCGGCACTGGCTCGACAAAGCCCGCTATGCCGACTCCGATGGATACGAAAAAGATCGCCCCCGCTACAACGCCTGGAAATACCGCGACTGGGTCATTGAAGCAATCAACTCAGACATGCCGTTTGATCAATTTACGATTGAACAACTCGCTGGTGATCAACTCGAGCACCCGACAATCAACCAACAACTCGCAACAGCGTTTCACCGTCAAACGTTGACAAATACGGAAGGAGGCACGGACCAGGAAGAATTTCGAGTCGCGGCGGTCTTTGATCGCGTCGAAACGATCGGAACCGTCTGGCTTGGATTAACCGTTGGTTGCGCTCGTTGCCATTCGCACAAGTACGACCAAATTTCACAGCGGGAGTATTACCAACTCTTCGCCTACTTCAACAATGGGGATGAAACCACAACGAAAATCCCCAGTTCGGCAGTAGCTCAAGAGAAATACACTTCCGAGAAAGCTCTCTTCGACGCCAAGCACAAAGAGTTACAGCAACCACTCAACGCCAGAAGCAACGAACTCCAACCGGCCTTCGATGGCTGGCTCAAGGATTTGCAGGCAAAGCACGACGCCGCGAAATCTCAATCGACTTCGAATTTGCTGAAAGCAGGATCTGCCATCTCAACCGGTGGAGCAACTCTCAAACCACTGGAGGATGGTTCGTACCTTGCAACCGGTAAACAAACAGTTCAAGACGTCTATGAACTTCGCTACCAACAAACTGATGCAGAAAAGACTGAAACTAAATCCCACGAAATTGCAGGTCTGCGTCTGGAACTGCTGACCGACGACTCACTCCCCAAGAAAGGGCCGGGACGATCGAATGGTGGGAACTTCGTCCTGAGTGAAATCACCGTTGACATATTTAGCGAAGGCGATGGGGCAACCCGCCAGAAATTCCGCTCGGCGACAGCCGATTTCAGCCAAAAAGAATTCGAAGTCGCTCAGGCAATCGATGGAGAAGAAACGACCAAAGGTTGGGCGATTAGCCCACAACCTGGTAAACCACACGCAGCAACGTTTCTTTTTGAAAAGCCTCTCTCCCACGAAGTAGTCTTTGAGCGAGAGCTTCTTGTTCGTCTGTCGCAGCAGTACACATCAAACATTCACACTCTGGGCAGATTTCGCATCGAGTGGATTTCAACGGTGCAAGCTGAACTCATTTCTTTACCAGAAAGTGTCAAAACAATCTTGGCTGTCGAAGCAACAAAGCGTGATAAAAAACAAACAGACGCTCTTCTTGCTTACTACAAATCTCAAGACGAAAAGTACCAGAGGCTCAAATCTGTTGTTGACGCACACCAGAAAAAAGCTCCGTTTAATCCGGCAATGGTCGTGCGTGTGATTAAGTCACGCACTGAGTCACCTCGCGAAACGCGGATCATGAAACGAGGAGATTTCCTGCAACCACAAGGGCCAGTGCAGCCTAAAACATTGGAGGTTTTGACCGATCCTCAGATTGCCAATGAGGGAACGCAGTCGCGGCTTGATTTTTCAAAATGGCTCGTCTCAGGAAAGAACCCGCTACCACCACGCGTTTTTGTTAACCACGTCTGGTCCCATTTATTCGGAAACGGTCTTGTCCCCACCGTAAACGACTTTGGAGTTCGCGGTGAAGCAGTCAGCCATCCGCTGCTGCTCGACTGGTTGGCGAATCACTTCATTGAATCCGGTTGGGGCCGCAAGGAATTGATCAAAACAATCGTAAAGTCCCAAGCCTACCAACGCTCTTCGGCTCATCGACCAGAGCTTGCAGAACTTGATCCGACGAACAGACTCCTGTATCGACAGAATCGTTTTCGCGTCGAAGCTGAAATTATTCGCGATCTCTATTTGTCCGCATCGGGCCTTCTGGAAGCGCGTATCGGCGGACCGAGTGTCTTTCCACCGCTACCACCTGGAATTGCTGATGTGAGTTACGCGAATAACTTCAAATGGGGCAACAGCGATTGGAACTCCCGCCCAGACAGACCGAGTGGTGCCTCGCCGAAGGAAGATATCTACCGACGTGGAATGTACACGTTCTTCAAACGGACTGCTGCGCATCCGAATCTTGTGACATTTGATTGTCCCGATTCGAACACCTCCTGCGTCGACCGAGGCTCTTCAAACACACCGCTTCAGGCATTACAAACGCTCAATAACAATGTCTTCGTCGATGCCTCGCGGGCAATGGCGGACTTATTACTGAAGAGTGCCGACCTCACATCAGACGACCAACGCTTGGGCGAACTCTTCCGCCGTTGTACAGGGCGACCTCCAACGAATGTTGAGATGCAGATCCTGCAAAAGCTGCTTCACGATGCTAATGCCTACTACGCCGCTTCCCCAAAGGCAGCCATTGCCCTGGCAAAAACGAAGAACCAAGACGACGCAACATCAAAAGCTGCCTGGGTTGCCGTTTCCAGGACTGCTCTCAACCTCGACGAATTCATTATGCGTGAATAAGCCTCGCTCGGAACCGGAGCTAGCGCCTAATGTTATCGACTTTGGGACTTCTCGCCATGAGCCGCACGCGCTAGCGTCGGGCAATTTGCCAGAAAACATGACTCGCACAAGGCCCGAGGCTATCGCCAACGGCTCTAAAGTAGGCCGGTGGTTGACAATGTAGACGGCATTGGGCTAGCGCCCTGCGGTTCATGCAGACCGAATCAACCCGGTGATTTATTACGAGACTGTTCCTAAAAGTATTGTCAGGGCAACAGTCGCACCATTGTCTCTGGTTGGAGATTTGAAGTCTTTTGCGAATTGATCTCACTTGGAGGAAATTCGCTGAGACATTTGGTAAGGTTCCTGCGTACGACAAATTACTGAAGCCTGACATTCAACAAATTCCTTTTCGATAGACGGCGGACGTAGATCAATAACTTTTGTGAAATACTGAAAGGATGTTTTGATGCTTAAGAAAATGACAACTGTGGGAATGACGTTTTGCGCTCTCGTCGGAATGAGCTTGATTTCAACTTCAGCTCATGCTGCTGATGACCACAAACATGGTGATCATGATCACGCGCATGCCCACATGCCAACCGAAGGAGTCGTGATATTGAGAGCAACTAAAGGGAATAAAGTTCGAGGTCGCCTGACCCTTAAGCAAGTCAAAGATGGAGTCCGCGTTACTGGACGCGTCACAAATTTAACTGAAGGCGAACACGGCTTCCACATTCACGAATTCGGAGACCTTCGTGCGACCGATGGCAAAGCTGCTGGCGGACACTTCAACCCAGATGGACATGACCACGGAAGTCCTGACTCAGACAAGCACCACGCAGGAGATCTCGGCAACATCACCGCAGATGCCGAAGGAGTTGCCAAAGTCAACATCCTTCAGAAGGGGCTGAAGCTTCACTTCGTTATTGGACGATCAATCGTCGTCCATGCAGGAAAAGATGATCTCAAAAGCCAACCATCAGGAGATGCCGGCCCACGTGTCGCCGTGGGAGTCATCGGGATTGCACAACCAGCAAAACCAAAGAAGAAACCAGCGAGTTAGCATTCACGACTGTTCGTAATACCTGAAGCTCTTTGCCACGTCCAGATTTCCTGGACGTGGCATTTCTTTTACCCACTGTACAAGTATTGGCTCGCCTGTCGGTGATGACATCAGGTTCGGCATTCAAAGTACTGCAAGATCGCCAGCAAAACCGACACCGCCTCCACGCCCGCACAATCAGCACAATCCTTACCTCTTAGAATTTCCTATGGCGATTTTCAGACATAAAGCAGAGGAATTTTGCCTGGTACCTCATCGCATCGCAGACTGGAATGCCCCTCTATCTCTTTCGTATGCCACGTCTCGTTTCAAGATGGATGGGCGACAGGTTGTTCTGTGTTCACCTCAATGGCGCCACCATAAATTCAACTGGCAAATCATTTAGAATAAGAGAAGAGATATGCAGCGCGGGACAATGACTGGTATTGACGATTTGATGATGAGCCTTGGTCAAGATGAGACCGATAAGGCACCTGCCCCTTCAGCGGAGAACGTTGAAGCACCTGCGAGCAGCGAAGCAGAGACCTCTCAAGCCAACCCCGCAGAACTGGAAATGCCGAGCGACGACATCAAACAGCTCAAGGAGCAAGAAATTCGGGACTATGCAGCGATTCACGCTGAAAAGATCAATGCAGCCCGCCTGCTGCCTAAAGTCTCATTCACTGCCTCTGGGACCAAACATGCGACAAAAATGTCACGCCAAGTTGGCGGCAAAAACGAGTTTGTCCCCTACAGCCCTAACTCGCTCAAAGAAGCTGGGCTGAGCCTCAGTGAGGTCATGAATCTTATCCTCAAGTTTCTTAATAATCGAGGAGTCGAAACAGGATTCAAAATTGCATTGCAAGTTGGATTGAAATTTCCGCTCGTCGAAGGAATTCTCAGGCAATTGAAAGTCGAGAGACTGACCGCCTACAAGAATTCAATTGCAGGTGGCGACTATCTCTACGAGTTGACTGACCTTGGTCGCGAACGAGCCAGTCTTCTGGCTGTGCAGTCAACCTATTTCGGAACGGCTCCAGTTCCACTCAACCTGTATATCGACAGCGTCAACGCACAGTCTCTGGAAGGACGGAAACCTTCGCTAGACGCGATCCGCAAGGCATTCTCGGATCTTTCAATCAATGACCACCTGATCTCCAACATCGGACAGGCAATCCATTCCGGGCGAGGCATGTTCCTGTACGGCCCACCTGGAAATGGAAAAACCAGCATGGCTGAACGTGTCACAAAATCGTTTGGAGACACAATTTGGATCCCACGAGCCATCATAGCATCAGGTGAAATCATTCGGCTTTACGATCCGAACCGTCACCATCCAGTGGCAATGAGACCAGAATTGGAACTCGAAGTCGATGGTCGCTGGATTCAAATTGAGCGCCCGACCATTGTTGCTGGTGGCGAACTAACAATGGACAACTTGGAGATCACCTACATCCGCAAAACAGGCGTTGGTGAAGCCCCGTTGCAAATGAAATCTAATTGCGGAACACTTCTCATTGATGACTTCGGTCGACAAAGAATGAGTACCGACGAACTCCTCAATCGTTGGATTGTTCCTCTCGAACAACGACATGACTTCTTGCATATGGAAAGCGGTCGAACGATTCAGGTTCCGTTTGATCAACTCATCATCTTTTCAAGTAACCTGGAACCACGCGATCTTGTCGACGATGCGTTTCTCCGTCGAATCCCATACAAGATCGAAATCAAAGATGCTCCGGAATATGACTTCCGACAGCTCTTCGTAAAAATGGCGCGTAAGGCGAAATTCGACTGCACTCCAGAAGTCGTAGATTATCTTATTCAAGATCACTACGTCGCCACCAACCGTCCGTTCCGTTTTTGTCACCCGCGTGATATTTTGCGCCAACTTGAGAATCGATGCTCTTTGCACAATCTGCCAAGAGAGATTACGAAAGATGCCCTTGATCAGGCGATTGAAAACTACTTTTCGATTATGTAGTGAGTCATTTTTGCTTGCCACTCACAACCGAGTAACCACGCAGTTCTGCGACAGAAATTTCATCGAACAATTGTTCCATTCTCGCTTCCAGCCATTCAGTTTGTTTAGTGACAATGTGAACTCGACCACCGGTTCGCAGATGCTTCACCGCAGATTGCAAAAAGATTTCCGCGATCTGGTAGTGTGAATAGTAAGGCGGGTTCCCGACGACGACGTCAAACTGTCCTTCCAGACTCTCTCCATCGGCCCCGACCGAACCATCGTGAGACAGCGTTGCCGCAACATCATCGAGCCCGTTCAGTGCTGCCCCTGCCAGCGCACATTCAACGGCCCGTGAATTCGCATCGACGAAATGAACAGCAACCTCACTCGCACTCATCCCCGCTGCCAAGCCGACAGTACCAGCGCCGCAACCAATATCCAAAACGTGATCGCCATCCGCAATCTTCATCGTTTCGATTAAAGCACGCGCACCGACATCGAGTCTGCGATGGCTGAAGACTCCTGGACGACTAACCGCGCGGGTCAATTTCTCTCCACTGCGAAATGCAAACTCTGCTGAGAAATTCTTGAGTTTCTTGAGCGCCTTTTGCTTCTTGAGTCGATAGACGACACCTTTCCGTTTTTGAATTCGTGTCAGATTCTTTCCAAGTTTCTCGACTTCATGATGAAACCATTTGTCTTTACGGTTATCGATTGTGACGATCAAATGCCCGTTCATGACCAGTCGGTCATACGCCTGTTGCAGGAGATCGCGAGAAAGTTCACTTTCGCCAGACCGCGACATCGGCAAAACGCACAGATCAAACTCTTCTTCTGGCACGTCCGCCGAGCAAACAACACGAACATCAGCATTTTTTTGAGAACACCACTCCGCAGTTTCACTCGCTGGAAACAACTCCACAAAATGGCACAATACGTCCGCATCCGGAAGTCGCGATGCGATTTCCATCGCGCACTGTCCTCGACCTACCGAAGTACACAGAACCCGCTTGGCAACGAAATCGGTTGTTGCATTCATCGCCAGTTGTTCAGACAACGGCAGTCGATATTCAACACCATCTTCGTCATCGAAGTCTTCGATTTCATCGTTCATAATTTGCTCGGTATCAGCCGTTTGGGCGCTAGCCCCGGTTCTCACTCTGATCCATGCTCAGAACCTGGGCTAGCGCCCAGCGGTTGGTGGAGAGTGAATCAATTCGGATAATTCTTTATGACTACTGCTTAGTGACAGCACTTCAAACGCGTCATCGCTCGTTCACAAAATTTTCTTCGAATACATATCGCAATCGCGGACAATATCGCCACCGATTGCTCACAACCAGTCAGATTCATGGAAACCTGCGAAAGATACAGCAACCGGACGGTTCACACGTAGATTTCAGCCCTGCCTGAGGTTCCCCATGCTTGCGTCACGTCCTTTTCTCCGATACGTTGACGGTGTTGGTCTTTGAAATCAGCCATCTTTGATTCCTGTTTACTTTCCTTCATTGGTTTCCCCCTTCTAAAACTTCTCCGTGTCTCCGTGCCTCCGTGGTGAACTTCACCTCCGGTCGCACTGTGCTCGGTGATGTCCCGAGCACACTAAGACAGTCCGAGATACGGTTCATGACGAATCAACCAGACACAGATTCAACAACTTCAACGCCGCAAATCGAAAAAGATCGCGCGTTGATCAACGAAGCCCGCGAGAAAGGCAAAGGCCCCCTCTTCTTCGCCTTTGCGAAACTCTCCGGTCCCGGCTGGCTGCAAAGTGCAATCACTCTCGGTGGCGGTTCTTTGGGAAGTAGTCTGTACTTAGGAGTCTTGGCAGGTTTCGGCCTGATGTGGTTG
>JAJDEL010000583.1 GCA_029259835.1 Planctomicrobium sp.
AACGCCTCCCCAACGCTTTGTGTGACGATGCAACGCGAACGCACCGTCAATTCAACCAGTGTCACTGATATGTCACTGATTTCATTTTTCACAAAAAAAAGGACTCAGAGCTATTTGCTCTAAGTCCCAACATCACTGCGAGTTACTATCAACCAAGTGGAGATGAAAATGATTAGCCCGACCAGGATTTGAACCTGGACTAAAAGAATCAGAATCTTTCGTGCTACCGTTACACCATCGGGCTTGATGGGAGTTGCCACTTTGGTTTGTAATCAATACCAAACAGGCTCTCTGGCTGGGATTCTATCGTTCAGAAATCTCAGGGCAAGGTCAAGACTGTGGCAAAAGGGTCTGAATTCCAAGGGCTGTTGTTCACACAACTGTCATGAAATCTGTGCTACATTGAACTGATTCTCTGAAGATAGAATCATCGAAATATGAGTAGAGGGAAGTTCAGCTAACGGTTGTTTCAGGCCAGATTGGACGACCACGTCCGTCGAGAATCAGGCCGACAGTTCCGCCTCGAACAGTGGCTTCGACTGGTTTCCGGATTCCGTTTCCGAGATCGAAACCACGTGCTGGCATCAGTTCCACTTGAGCGGTTTCGCCGATACTGAGTTCGAGGACTTTGTAATCACCAACCTTGATTTCACCAGACTCGATCGAGTTCTTTTCCTGTATTTTGTAAGTGAAGCAACTGTTACCTGGTTTACTGGCTCCCCGGGGAGCGATCACAGTTCCCAGAGCAACGAGGCAGTCTTTTTCAAAAACTTCCAGGGCAGCTTCTGGATGAACTGAGGCGAGGACGCCCAGGTGCGGCATCATGAAGATGCTGTCTTTCGCGAGTTCGGTAATCCCTTCCGGCTCAAATGCGTCGATGAGCATTTGTGCAGTTTGCTCCATCTCAGGAGCGTGAGAGAGAACACCACCGGATGCGACGAGCAAGTTCAATTTCATGTTGTCGACGATCGAACGTCCGCTCGACTCTTGTGAGAACGTATCGCCGACGGTTCGCTGTTGTTGTACTCCTTTGAGTGTTGTCGCGAACTCCTTGTGTTGCTTGTAGGCGAGTCGTAATGCTTCTCTCGCGACTGCCTGCTCGAATTCGAGAGCTTCCTTCGTTTGCGGAATTGTTGTTGGTCGGATCATTTTGTTTTTGACCCGGTTGCGAAGTTCACGTTCGTCCATTGTCTGACCAACCCAGCGGAGGATGTTGTCCATCCCTGTCTCTGAACAGACATTCGAGATTGAATAGCTCATTCCCAGGTTGGCACTGACAGTGCGGTTGAAAACCGGCTCGCCGTTTGGATCATCAAAGACACTGAAGACGTCCGTTGTTGCCCCGCCGATGTCGACTCCGACACAATTGATTCCGCGCACTTTCGCAATTTGTTGAAGGATATCCCCAACCGCACCTGGTGTCGGCATGATTGGGGCATCGGTCAGGTGCATGAGCTTGTCATAACCAGGTGCGTGCGCCATGACGTGTTCGAGGAAGATGTCGTGAATTTTGTCGCGTGCTGGACCGAGATTTTCAAACTCCATTGTCGGTCGGACATTTTCAACAATTGACAATGATACGGTGTCGTCGAATGTTTCCGCGACGTTCTCAGCAGCTTCCTTGTTACCGGCAAAAATGATCGGCATCTGATACGTGTTTCCAAAGCGAGGCTTTGGTTTTGCTGGTGCGATTAACTCAGCGATTTGAACGACATGCTTTTCAGTGCCTCCATCAGTGCCGCCAGCCATCACGACCATGTCTGGTCGGAGTTCACGAATTCTCTGAATCTGCTCATGTGGTCGGCGCTTGTCATTCGAGGCAATCAGATCGAGAACAATCGCTCCGGCTCCAAGTGCGGCGCGTTGTGCGCTCGCTGCGGACATCTCCCGGACCACGCCTGTGACCAGCACTTGCAAACCTCCACCAGCACTTGATGTGGAGATGTAAATGTCGCAGCCCTCGTTTTCGGTCGCTGGTCGGATGATGTTGCCGTCGTCATCCACAAGGCGGCGCCCGGCAAGTTCACCGACTTCCGTCGCAGCGTTGATAACTCCCACGGTGACATCGGCGACCGGTTCTTCGACAGTCGTCGGAGCTTCACCACGATGAGTCTGTCGATAGTGACCATCGACTTTTTGAATCAGAATTGCCTTCGTGGTCGTACTGCCACAATCGGTTGCAAGAATGACATTGATATTTTCAAGGTTCAGATGCGCCATACTTCAAATACATCCTTGATGTGTTCCGTTTGATCAACTTGCGAGATCGTATTCAGGAACGACTCCGGCGGGAAGGCAGGATTGAAAACTACTTGATGAATACTTTCGCTACACACCTAAAGTGTGTGGCGAATCAGGTATCACTCTATCGCACCTTACGGTTTTGTGAATTCTCTCTTAACCAATCTCCGGGACTTCGTACCCTTTACGGTACTGTCGTTTTAGGAAGTGATTCGCGCCGTGGGAATGGTCGCCTTCGAAGAGTTCGGTCTTCGGGTTGTGATGCAGGATTGGACTCATTTTGATGTTGCGACCATGAATTGTGAGGCCGTGTGGTTTCAGGTGTCCTCTCATTTCTTCGAGCAGCAGATTCCAGACCTCCGATTCTGGAGCGATGCTGCGGGCGTCTTCTCCGTCGAATGCCCCGCCAGCGCGGAAGGCGACGTTCGCCAGATTGCACCAGCCAGTTGAATCGTGACCAATTTCGATTTCGGCATTGAGGCTGTCACGGTCGCGCGAGGCGACAGCGTCGATGAAATTCTTTTTGTGCAGCGCGTTCATATCGCCACCTTTGAATTTGCGGATTTCCTTTCCTTTCAAGTCGACTGCTTTGCCGCTACCGCGTTGCCCCATGTAGTAGCCTCCTTCGCAAGCAATGATATAACCGGTACCAGGTCCGACAACTGGACGTCCGGCCTGCGTGGTCCAGCCTCCTTTCTTTCCAGCAGCTTTATTGCGGAGATTGCTCAGAGCGATTAGCGTCGGGAACGAACCGGTATCAAAGTACGCGTAATGAACATTTGGTGAATCGCCAGCGTCATTCCAGGCAACCCGCCCACCACAGGCGAGAATCCTCTGCGGCGTCGAGACGGCATCCTGATAGGCAACGTTGCGTACGTCATCAAGAACATGCACGCCCCAATTTCCCATTTCTCCGGAACCAGTGTTCCAATCCCAGTGCCAGTCGTAGTGAAAGTTGTTGCGAAAAAGTTTTTCATCTTGAGCCGGCCCGAGCCAGAGGTCGTAGTTGATATTCTCTGGAATCGGCAAAGGGGTCTTTCGTTTGCCAATCGTCGCGCGTGGACCGAGACGATTTGCCTGTGCGTAAAGAATCTTGCCGAGTGCCTGATCTTCATGCAGAAATTTTTTGATCTCTGCCTGCATTGGGTCAGAGCGTTGTTGTGTTCCGAGCTGAACAATCCTGTTGTACTTACGCGCCGCGTTGACGACCTGACGACCTTCCCACTGTGTGTGAGAAAGTGGCTTCTCAACATAAACATCTTTTCCAGCTTCCATCGCCCAGATCGCTGCTAGGCAGTGCCAGTGATTGCAAGTGGCAATCGCAACGGCATCGACGTTCGGATCGTCCAAGAGTTTTCGTAAATCGGTGTAGGATGCGGCTTCGAACTTTTTGCCTGCATCACCAGATCTTTTCTCGTCAGGGTCCGCAACGGCAATGACATTTGCTCCCTGAAGACTTTGAAATCCTTGGGCAAGCCCCATTCCGCGTCCACCGACGCCAATGACTCCGATGCCAAGTTCACTATTTCGATTCGCAGCTTGGCCAGATGCGATCCTCGATAGTGAGGGGAGAGCACTTGCTCCTGCAACGGCAGCAGCAGTTGTCGTTTTCAAAAATGTTCTACGATTCGTGCGTGGCATGTTGAGTCCCTTATCAATGGGTGTTTATTTGAGTGAGGTATCTGTTGGTGAGTTCAATAACAACGATTGTTGATGTACCGATCATGGAAGAATGGCACATTTTACTGCCAGCGTCACCCAAGTGGAAAGAAGAAGCAGTTTTGACGAGTTTGCACGAGGAAAACGCCTTTTCGACCGCAATTGCATTTTCTTGTCAGCAAATGTTTGGCGGCGCTGCGATTTGGATCGACAAAACACCTATCACATCTAGCTTGTTCAATGATTCTCGATTGCCTATTCTCGCAAAGACGTGATAATTGGCTTATTCTGTATAATCAATACGGAATCGATCTCATCCAATTGTCGCTGTTGACACTTGTTTATCTAGGAGGGGAACAGAGTGAAATCGCTCTTAAAGAACAGACAACTGAACCAACTTTTTTCACTCACTTTGGGAAGTTCCATGGTGATGGCGATGTTCGTCGCACTGAATCTTTCCAGCATCAGCGCTGCTGACGACAAAAAAGTTGAGGACAAGAAAGCTGCGAACAACGAAATCCGGATTGTTGCCGGACTCGGAAGTGCGGATATGTTGATCGGGGATTTGGAACATATCGTTGCCAATCTCGCCGACAGGAAACCATCATTTGAAGATAACATTTTACCGAACATCGAAGTTTTCTTATATGGTGTTGATACGACCAAACCAATTCGATTTGATCCGATCTTCAGCGAAGAATATGGGATGGAATTGCAGCCGATTATTCCTTATCTCGATCTGAAAGAATTCCTCGAAGAGAATCTTGACCCGATTGGAATCATTCCGAAACGTGACAGGAAAGATCGAAATCTCTTTGAGTTGAGCGGACAGGTCTTTCAAGGCTGGTTGCGTGTACTGACGAAACCGAATTACGTCGTCATTTTTCCACGTAAGGAAGCGATTCCGAAAGGGATGCCACATCCTGCTGAACTGCACAAAGAATTAGTCAAGAAAGGCTATTTGCTTTTTGCGGAATTAGACAATACCAAGACTGCTCCTGACGTACGTGATTCTGCATTTAAGTACATGCGAACGAATGCCGTCGATGGAATTCAAAAGAGACCAGACGAAACGCAAGCTGCACACACTTTGCGAAAAGCTCTGCTTGACCACCAGCTTGCGATTGTTCAACAATGGTTTGTCGAGGGGCAGGGATTCACGCTGGGTGGCAAGCTTGACAAAACAAACGATATTGCGATTTCAGAACTTCTCTTTTCCGCACTTGCTAAAACTCAATTGCTCAAAGAGATCGTCAGAGTCCGTGAAGAGCCAAGTTACTTTACAGCGATTGACTCTCCGAAAGAATCACTTCTCTCACTGCGGTTGAATTTCAAGTTTGATGAGAAGATCGCAAGCAGTTTCTGCGACATTTACAATCTGTCTAATGCGGTCGCTCAAGAGAAAATTGAAGACAACGAAGATACGAGCAAAGAACAAAAAGTATCACGTGCCAAAGTCTCTGACTTGCTGAACGAAGTACTGGTGAAAAGTTCAGAACTCGGAGCCGTTGATGGATTCCTCGATATCGTTCCTTCTGGAGATGCACATACGTTTTTACTCGGAGTCCACTGTCAAGGGCAGGACGAACTTCAGAAAGTGCTCGAAGAACTGCCAGCCAGCCGTGAAGGTTGGACTCTGGAGAAAGACGTTGCCGAATCCGAAGGCGTGAAAATTCATAAACTCGATCTCGGTGGAAAAGCCCCTAAGGCTCTTGCTGCACTCTACGGAGAATCGCATGGTCAAGTTTATCTCGCCATCAGCGACAAAGCCTTCTGGCTGGCCTTTGGAGCTGCTGCTCAGGAAGAATTATCAGCACAAATCAAAACTGTGCGAACTGCCAAGGATGTCGAGAGCGATAACGTTGTGATGTCCATGACCGCAAAGCTGGGGCCGTTAGCAACGTCTCTGAATGACCTCTTCAACGACGATGATAGTGTGATTGGTTCCCTCGTTAGTCAACGCCAGGATGAACGCAAGGAACGCCGCGAAAAGAAAGACGACGAAGAAGAGGAAGACGACGATGAAAAAGAACGACCTGCTCGCAACGCGGCTGGTGCAATGCTTTCGTTCGAATGGGTGGAAAAAGTCGTTGGCACAATGAAAGGCGAAGACGACACAATCACATTTGAAATGAAAGTGGATGAGAACGACAGCATTGTCGGAACTGGTGAAGTCCGCAAAGGAATTTTGAAAGCTCTTGGATTGCTCATCGCTGATTTCGCAGACGAAACCTTGCAGTAACGATACACCCGTCTCAATTCCATAAAAAACCACGTCAGTCGCTGACGTGGTTTTTTGTTTCTACACTGAATGCCGTAAATTGCAGAGACCCGACGATCTCTTTAGCCGTACATTTCAAATGTACGTCAACACTTGGTGGGGGAGATTTCCCAAATGACACGTTCTGTAAAAGTGATACTCACATCTTTGTTTGCTATCGGAATGTCATCCACTCTCAACGCTGAATGGACTCGGCATACAATCGATAAAAGCTCACGTGGTGCGGATGGTGTTCGTGTTGCCGATATCAATGGAGATGAATTGCCAGACTTAGTCACTGGCTGGGAAGAAGGAGGATTGATTCGCGTTTACACAAACCCAGGAGCGCAAAAAGTGACAGGCCTTTGGCCAGCCGTAACGGTCGGGAATGTGAAGGCTCCCGAAGATGCTGTGTTTGCTGACCTGGATGGTGATGGTCACGTGGATGTCATCAGCAGTTGTGAAGGGAAAACGCGGTCTGTCTATGTTCATTGGGCATCCTCTGATCGTTCCTCATGGACCACGCAAGCTTTTCCCGAACTGAAAGGAAAAGCACAATGGATGTTCGCGGCACCGTTGGAGATCGATTACAACAATGGGATTGATCTCGTCATCGCCGCCAAAGGAAAGAGTGCCGAAATCGGTTGGTTGGAATCACCATCTCAATCAAGAAAAGTTGTGGATTGGAAATGGCATCCACTGACAAAAGTCGGTTGGGTCATGTCGATTGAAACTCTCGACATGGACGGAGATGGCGACCTCGACATCCTCTACAGCGACCGCAAGACAGTTACTCGCGGAATCCATTGGTTGGAGAATGATCCATCAAAGGACCTCACACAACCGTGGAAACGCCACACCATCGGGGGCACAGATCGAGAAGTAATGTTTCTCTCGCTCGGCG
>JAJDEL010000584.1 GCA_029259835.1 Planctomicrobium sp.
CGATATACTGTTTGCAACGATTTTCTTGTCGTCAGATTGTCGAGAAAGTCAGCAGGACACAAAAGAAATTGAAACTTCACGCGAACAAAACAGGTATCAATCTAGACAAGGGAACGTTTGTGTCGGAGGAACCTGTGGAACTTGCTCAACGATGTCTTGCCGGGGACCAGAATGCCCTTCGCGAATTTGTTGATCTGTTTCAGCAACAGGTATTCGCGTTGTGTTTTCGGATGCTGGGCCATCGGCAGGATGCGGAAGATACGGCCCAGGAATCGTTAATGCGGGCAGTCCGCTACCTGAAAAGTTGGGACTCGTCCCAACCATTGCGTCCGTGGGTTTTGAAAATCGCCGCGAACCGGTGCCGAACGGCACTCGGAAAGCGAGCGAAACGACCTGTGCCGGTTGCGATTTTACCCGACGAAGGCGTCGCTCCTGCGACATCGCAGATCGGCCTTGCAGAAGAACTGGAACGAGGTCTCACGTTGCTCAAGGACCATCAGCGAGAATGCTTCGTGATGTTCTATCAGCAAGAATTAAGTATTCGAGAAATTTCCCAGACCATGGATGTTCCAGAGGGAACGATTAAAACCTGGCTGCACCGCAGCCGCAAGCAACTCGCACAACACTTGGTGCTGCGAGGAATTCAGCCAGGGTCAATGTAATGTGCCCCAGTTCCATTTGAAAATTTTGGAAGCCCCTTTTTAAAGAGTGATGAAATGTCCTGTCACGACTACCGAACGATTCTCGAACAATCAACGGAAGAGCGAACCGCTCTACCAGCGAATGTTGTGGAGCATTTCCAATCGTGCTCATCGACTGAGTGCCAGGAAATTTTCACGGAGTACGAACTGATCAATGAGGCGATTTCGCAATGGAAGTCCGCGCTGCCGCGTGTTGATCTAGTAGCCGCAGTCGTGAGCGATTTGGCTCCACTGCCCGAAAGCAGTCGACCACAAATGGTCGGCGTGCCAACGTCTCGGTCTACATCTCGCGGACCTTCTGCCGCCGCAGTCGTGGCGGTCCTCGCAACGCTTTCACTTTGCCTGATCTTGATGGTCGGCGCGCTTCCTAAGAACGAACGGCCCCTCGCGGATGTCACTCCCCCTGCCCCTTCAATCGCAGAGCATATCGACACGCCGGTTAAAGATGAGAACGTAGAAGCAGAATTGCGTGAATTAGGAAAAACCTACGGTTCCTGGGTGCAAGGCGCCGCGAACAAGCTCACAGACACGATGACAGTCGTTCTGATTGATGACCAATCGCAATCATCTGAAAAAACACCTGGGTGGTTTTCCAACATCACAGAACAAATCGAACCGATCGAATCAAAACTCGACGAAACGTTGAAGATGCTCATGGAACAAGTCTCAGTCGAATCCGACGAACAGACTTACGTTTCCTCGACAGTTTTTGAGATTGCTTGAGTGGGCTGCTTAGGAATCACCCCGTAACAATTCCCCGAATTGATTCGATCTGTATCAGCCGCAGGGCGTTAGCCTCGGTTCAGAGCGTAAGCTGAAATCAAATCCGGGGCAATCGCCCAAACGGCTCTTGACTAAAAAGAATACTTCGGATTTTGCTGATCGAAGTCTGAGTCTTTGAAGCCGTTGTTCACTTTGATATTCGAGTAGGTATATTCTTCCAACGGAAGAGGCGGTCGACCTGGCGCCGCCGGAAACCCGTAGTTCTCAACACGTACTGGAAGGCGGGTCTTCTTATCGAAGAAAACACGCGTCAGCTGGTAAGGAAATTGCTTTCGCGGTCGCGGGTGGGAAACTTCGATGACTTCGCAATCTGAACCGCTAATTTTTGCATTGGGGTAAAATTTCACGTCTGTCTCGCCAAACTTCGATTCCCGTTCCCACTGCGAGATCACAAGTTGAATCAGCTGCTTCATCCCTGCCTGTGTAATCGGATGCCGAGTCTCTGCCATCACCTTGGGACTGTTCACAGAAAGTGAAATCGTTCCGACCAGTGAAGAGAGTCCGCTCGCCTCGTGTGCGAGAAGCATTCCTTGATTCCTTCCTGCAACGTAAAGAACTTCTCGCCCGGGTGCTGGGTCAATGAACTTCATGTAAACACTGAATGGTTTGTGCCGCAGTCGCAACGTCGTTCGCTGAGTCGTTAAACGGTTATTGACAAACTCGCGTCTCGTGAATTCGCATTCATAATCTGCGATGCGCGCAAGGACAGCATGTGATTCCTTTGCCATTTTAATGGCAGGCGTCAACGGGTGCTCTTTGGGCTTCTCCTGCCCCAGCGCAGAAAGCTGTGCAGAAAACACAAAACAAGTTGTCACCGCCAAGACCAAAATCGATCTCACAATAGCGCATCTCGTTCTTTCGCTCATCATCACACAATCCATTTCATTTTCTCCTGTGTTCCTTCTCACCCATCTGTTTTTGATGGTAAAAAGGTTTGAAGAGACTTCGCTCAACCTCGATACCAAGCTCACTCCAGCATATTCAGACGCGACGAAGGAATCTTTCCTCCATCCTCTAATGATTCGACCGGGATCGTAATTGATTTCAAGAGTTGAGGGAGGCCCAAATTCATATCCGTCCTCCTGTGGAATGAATGCTACTCAATCCCGCACCAGTATGCAGAGCTTGAGTAAAATAGGGAGAGTCCTAATTCGCCGAATCAAGACAAGGTTTGCCTTCAAGGCCGTGAAATAAATTCACCGCACAAGAAGGTGTCAAGACCACTCTTCAAACGTAACTTGAGGAGAATTAGAGACTTATTGACTCATTTTTCAATCCCGCCATATACTCCCGTCGATCCTCCTCCAGAGTGATCTGTCCCCCTCCTTCACGTTCACTTGTATCTCCTGACGTTTACTCCAGTTACGGCGATCCGCCGTCTCCCCTTCCCTCGCCAAACTTTAACTCGCGAACGGATTCCGAGTGTCCCGAACCCGACCGCATTCCCTTGGATGCGCTTTGGCTGTGCTTTGCTGTTGGCTAAGCACTCAGGGGGCGGTCTACGCGCAGGCTGAATTATCGGGACACAATCTTGGTATTCGACGCCGCTCGAGTTCTCATGTGGAAACCCTCGGAACCGTCAATCCACTTTCTGAACCGATTGAAATTCGAAGCTCGCTGGCATCTCGAATTCCAGATGAAAACGAACAAATTTTACTGCTGCGTGGTTCATGCCAAATTGTGAAAGGGGCGAAGACATGGACAGCCGAGCAAGCTGTTGTGTGGGAGGTTCCCGACTCATCTGGAAAAGGTGGACGCATCGTCGCGTTTCTGGACCACACTCCAGAATCCTCTCCAATGATGATCGAGCACGGGCACAGTGAGACTCGCCAGTCCTTTCTCATTGAACTCGAAACAACCGCGAGCATTGTTTATCAAGGTTCAGAACCGGTGACAGTGCCAGAGGCACGCAACGATCAAGTATTTAAACGCGGACTTGAAGAACGAAACCGCACGACTGGTCTGATTCAACAGGCTCAACATTCTGTCATGGCTCAAGCTCCCCAAGGTCAAGGGCTGTCTGCTCCATTTTCACCATACCGCCGTCGAGTCACGATTGGCCCCCGCTTCTTGGGAGAACGCATCCAGGCGAAAGCGGACCTCATTGAAGATTCCATCCAACCGGAATACGTGATCACTGTCACAGGTGGCGTGAATATCGTTGTCGACAACGTTCCGCTCACCATAAATAAG
>JAJDEL010000585.1 GCA_029259835.1 Planctomicrobium sp.
CGGATGTCAACAGATTCAACAAACCCTGAAGAACCACAAGACGTAACTCCTGTCGAACTGACCACTCCCGAGGTGGCACCAGCAGAGCCGGAAGTTCCCGAAGCGGCTGCGGAACCAGAAGTTCCAGAGGTTGCGGCTGCGGAGCCATCAATCTCATCTGGCCTTGAAATCGGCAGTGAATCTGAGGCTGACTCGACTGAGAGTGAAGCTGAGATTCTTCCGAATCCGGTCATTCGAGGGAAAGTCGACCGATACGGAGTCGCCTGGGGAACAGGACGTCGAAAGACTGCCGTTGCTCGTGTTCGCCTGAAAGATGGAAACGGTGAAATGACTGTGAATGGTCGCACGCTGACTGAATACTTTCCGCTATTGCGTGATCAAAGACTCATTCAAGCACCGCTTGAGGCTGTGGAACTTTTTGGCAAAGTTGACATCATTGTCAACGTCAAAGGTGGTGGCCCGACAGGGCAGACCGGAGCAGTTGTCTTAGGGATTGCCCGGGCAATTCAGGCGAAAAGCCCTGAACTTCACCACTTACTCAGCGGTGGCGGATTCCTGACACGTGATGGTCGTAAGGTTGAGCGTAAAAAATACGGATTCAAGAAAGCTCGCAAAAGCTTTCAGTTCTCAAAACGTTAATTCGAAACAACAAATTTCCGCACCCGAATTTGGAAGTATTTCAATTTGGGACTGTGCGGTTTGATTTTGACGAGGTGTTGATATGGCACATAAGAAGGGGCAGGGTTCGACTCGAAACGGTCGCGACTCAAACGCCCAACGACGTGGAATGAAGAAATTCGGTGGCGAAGCCGTTCTCGCTGGAAACATTTTGGCCCGACAATGCGGCACAAAATGGCATCCTGGAAAGAATGTCGGGATGGGACGCGATTACACGCTCTTCTCCCTCATCGAAGGAACCGTCTACTTCGACCGCAAAGGACGCCGTATCAACGTTGCTCCTGTTGAGGTTGCCGCTGAGGCGAACTAACGACCGAAGCTTGCTAGAATCTAAACCGCACATTGAGCTTTCAATTGTGCGGTTTTCTATGCGCTGAACGTTCTCACACAACTCGCTCGCCCCCGACCAGATGGGTACTCTGATGATTCGAAACTCTTTTGTCCTTGCCGTTGCATTATTCTCCTTTCAAGCTGCCCTGCTTGCAAACGATGACACCGTTCAAAAGGAAGGGAAGCATCTCTCAAACATTCATCAAGTGACGCTAGGACTGCCGCGTGCCGGTGAAGGTTACTTCTCTCCCGATGGCAAATCGATTGTGTACCAGGCGTATCCAGTGGGGTATCCGTTCTATCAAATTTATGTCCAACAACTCGACGAGCGAACTCCAACCCGGGTTAGTCCTGGTCGTGGACGGACTACGTGTGCGTACTTCACACGAGACGGAAAATCTCTACTCTTTGCGTCAGCACACACAAATCCCGACCTTCCGAAGATAGAGAAGGAAGCACGAGATCTTGCCGCAGCAGGTGGTCGTCGTCGCTATCAGTGGGACTTCGATCCTCACATGGACATTTACACAACGAGCTTCGACGGTGCCGAGTTAAAACGAATCACGACAGCCGACGGTTACGACGCAGAAGGAAGTTACTCCCATGATGGAAATCAAATCGTCTTCACTTCTACCCGCGATGGAGACCCGGACATCTTCGTCATGGATACCGATGGCAGCAATGTCCGGCAGATCGTGAACAAAGATGGATACGATGGTGGACCGTTCTTTTCACCGGATGATCAGTGGATCATTTTCCGCAGCGACCGTGACAAAGAACACATGCTGCAACTGTACGTAGTCTCCGTCGATGGCAAACACGAGTTTCAATTAACGGACGACCCGAACACCGTCAACTGGGCACCTTTCTACCACCCATCCGGCGACTACCTTGTCTGGACGCGAGCCGACTACTCACGCGGACCGTCCGGTGCGAATTTCGACCTGTTCACAATGGAATTAAAAACAACTGCAAAGACTGTCACTGGTGGTGAAGTGACTCGAATCACGTTCCATGAAAAAGCGGACGTCTTGCCGGTCTTCAGCCCTGATGGCAAGAAACTCATGTGGACCTCCTCTCGAACAGAAGACGGCAGCAGCCAACTTTGGATCGCGGACTGGCGGAAATGACTGGAGACTAGGGGCGAGGGAAAGAAAATACGTAACCGTTCACAGATGTTGTTACTGAGACTCTTGATTCGCTTTTTCGACGGTGTCCTAAAAAATTCTGCGTTTGCATCACCGTTGTTGACTGTTCGCGCTGGCAAATTCAGTATTCACGTGAACGGTTACGAAAAAACATTATCCGCGCAGTCGCTGCACCGTCTGGCTAATTTTTTGAATCGCTTCATCGATTTCCTCGGTCGTGTTCTGCACTCCGACGGAAAAACGCATCGCCGAGCGATACACCTCTGGTGGGCAGTTCATTGCCAGAAGAATCGGTGCTGGTTCGGATGATCCACTGGCACAGGCACTTCCGTGTGAGCAACAAATTCCTTCTAAATCGAGAGCAACCAGCAAAGCGTCTGCATCGCAACCGGGAAAGGAAATGTTGAGCGTGTTCGGGAGCCGCGATGTCTCATCTCCATTGACGATTGCAGGTGCGCAGATATCAAGAAGCCCAGATTGCAATCGATCCCGAAGAGTTGTGAGATGCTCGGATCGCTGCTTGAGTTTTTTGCAGGAGATGGAAAGCGCTGTTGCCATCCCAGCTACGAGCGCGACTGGTTCTGTCCCAGCACGTTTGCCGCTTTCCTGATGTCCACCGACGATCTGCGGGAAAACTTTCACACCCTCCTTAATGAGCAGTGCTCCGATCCCACGCGGACCATAAAATTTGTGCGCCCCAATCGACATCGTCGCTGCCGCCGATTTCCGAAAAGAGACGGGGATTTTCCCGGCAGCTTGAACTGCATCAACATGAAGCGGAACGAGATGTTCACCGCACAGTTCCGCGAGTTGCGAGAGATCCTGAATCGTTCCCGTTTCGTTATGCGCGAGCAAAGCTGTTGCCAGAATGACTTGGCCCCAGTCAACAGATTTCAATGCTGTCGCTTCGATTCTGCCCGAATTTGTTAACGTGAGCTTCTCTCTTTGACAACCCCGCTGCACGAGTCGCTTGACCGGCTCTTCCGTCGCTGGATGTTCGCCTGGTGGAAGAATCACAAGACCAGTTCGCCCAACGGTCAGTCCGAAAATAGCCAGATTCGAAGCCTCCGTTCCACCACTGGTAAAGATCACTTCTTCAGGGCGGGCATCTAGCAAGGCCGCAATCGTCTCACGAGACTCTTCCAGAACTTGCCTGGCCTTCCGACCTGCGAGATGTCGACTCCCTGGATTCCCGAAAGCATCGCGCGAAACTCGCTGCATTTCCTCCAACACCTCTTGGGCGAGGGGTGTCGTTGAGTTGTTATCCAGATAAATCATGAGACAGGGCGACTAGAAAAAAGACCACATGAGCCTGAATCTCATGAGAAGTTGATACATTGCTCATCCGCGGGCCAAACTCAACGATCAACCATAAACCCTCAACGAGCCTACTGTTGCATCAACTCTAGATTTGGGGGTTGAAATAGTTCTAAGGAGCGACAACGGAGCGGCTTATGTCGAACACCACCCCAACATCAAGCCTTGACAAGGCACTACCCATTAAATCGGGAGAAGATCAATGAGATGTTCTGACCGCCAAACCCAAAACTGTTCGACAGTGCTTTGTCGACTTTCTTTTCCCTTGCTTCGTTCGGGATGTAATCGAGGTCGCAGTTTGGATCGGGATTGGAATAGTTGATCGTGGGAGGCAGCAGGTTTTCCTGCATCGTCAGCAAACAGACGATTGCCTCGGCACTCCCTGCGGCTGCAATCAGATGCCCCATCATACTCTTTGTACTGGAGACAGGCGTCTTGTAGGCATCCTCTCCAAGTGCTTGCTTGATCGCGAGGGTTTCAACTTTGTCGTTCACGGCGGTACTTGTTCCGTGAGCATTGATGTAATCAATTTCATCAGGATTGATCCCGGCGTCGTTCATTGCCATTTTGATCGCGCCTGTCCCTCCTCGACCTTCGGGATGAATATCGGTGATGCGGTAAGCATCCGCAGTCGAGCCGAAGCCTGTGACTTCTCCGTGGATGTGTGCACCTCGATTTTTTGCGTGTTCAAGCTCTTCGAGAATAAGAATCCCGGCACCTTCTCCCAGAACGAACCCATCTCGATTTTTATCGAACGGACGAGAAGCCGCTTGCGGGTCTTCATTTCGAGTCGACAACGCCGTCAGTAAATTGAACCCGGTCACACCAAACGGATGAATCATGCTGTGCGCGCCGCCAGACATCATGATGTCTGCTTCGCCTTGCCGAATAATTTCCGTCGCTTCACCGAGGGCTTGACTTGACGCAGCACATGCGGTCAGGCAATTCAGGTTTGGCCCCTGAGCGTTAAACAGTGCCGCCAGATGCCCAGACGCCATGTTCGGTTCTTGCTCACGTTCCTCTTGTGGGTTGAGGCGTTCCAAACCTTCCTTCGTGAACTGTTCCATATCGAAGTCGCCATTTTTTTGAGCATTGGCGATCAATTGCATGTACAAGAAGAAATCCTGCTGCCCTTCTCCGGCACCCAGGTAAACACCAAACCGAGTCGGATCAAATTTCTCGTCATTCAATCCCGAGGCTTTCATTGCCTGAACGGCAGCACCGATGGCGAATCGGATATTTCGACCGGCATATTGGAACCGCTCCGGATTCTCGATGTAGTCCCCAAGCTGAAAGCCTTTCACCTCAGAAGCAAACTTCGTCGGAAAGCCTGATGCATCAAAATGGGTGATGAAGTCGACCCCGCTTTTTCCCTCTTTGAGCGAATTCCAGGTCGATTCCACATCGTTTCCGAGTGGTGTGACACATCCAATTCCAGTGATCACAACGCGCTTACGCATTGAAATTGTCCTTTGTGTTTAGCGATCCGCAATAACTTTTGTCCCCTCTCTCTGGGGGGAGAGGGGCGAAGCTCAATTTTCAAACAGGCTCTGAGTATTGAAGAGAATGAAACCGTCGAAGCTTTCTGAATTCACTCTTTGAACAACATGTGAATATGGGTACTTCGACAATTCTGAAATCGTTCCCTCGCGGCATTATAGGCCACCAGGTGAGTTGTTGAGAAGCCATGATTTCAGTTCTGTATTTGACGAAATCAACGATTATTCATCGATCAGACCTGATTGTTGCGAATCGGCACCAAAGCGATGCAATCAAACACGTTCATACAAGGCTAGATTGTCCGTTCGGATTAACGAAAGTTCCGTCTTTGCCGGGAGTTCCGCCCAGCATGTTGCGGA
>JAJDEL010000586.1 GCA_029259835.1 Planctomicrobium sp.
TAAGTGTTTTGTAGGTCGGATGAGACGGTTTTAACGGGATCTCCTGAACGAAGCGATGCACGGCGATTCGGTTCGCCCAGTTGTTGTATGGAAAGAGGTAACCTTCTTTGATGGTCGCTGTCATGCGATCTTTCTTGACAATCGCTTGGCTCACGGCGGCACCAGCAAAGAGATTGAGTCCACGAACACCGAATGCTCCCAGTGCAGGGATTCGGCAAACAGCGATGCGAAGCGGAATTGCCTGCGAGCGAAACGCCGCTGTATTCATCATCACAAATCGAGAAAATCGATCCGGCATTCGCCCAGCCGCTCCCATCCCGATACAGCCACCCCAGTCGTGTCCGACGAGTGTGATATTCTTCAAGTCGAGTGACTCGATCAGCAGACAAAGGTTACTGATATGCTGGTCAATCGTGTAGGCATAGTCCTGTGGTTTTTCCGATAGCCCCATGCCGAGATGATCGACGGCGATGCAGCGATGGTTCGCTGAAAAATGCTTAACAAAATTCCGCCAAGCAAAACTCCACGACGGATTTCCATGAACCATGAGGATCGTTTCCCCGGTCCCTTCGTCAATGTATGAGTAACGGTGCCCGTTGATGTCAAAGCTCTGAGGCTTGAACGGGTATTCTTCGTGAAGAGATTTTGGGAGTTGAGAAGTAGGCACAGGTGAAACGGCTTAGTGGATTGACTGTTTGTTAAAGTAAGAGAGCCTGCTTGAAAATCCCTGAGCCGAACGCGCTAGCGTCGGGCATTTTGCGAGAAAACGTCACTCCCACAAGGCCCGAGGCTAGCGCCGTCGGCTCAAAAAGGGACCGAAAGTCAATTTCAATACACGCTCTGAGTGCGTACTGTATTGACCGTTGCCGGAAACAGCTATCCATACGGGACTGCTACTTGACCGGAGCATTTAATTCTTGCGTTTCTTCCTTGCTCAACAGTTTTCCGTTGCCCCCTTTGCGTTGATCATTGACACGAATGTTTTCTGGGTATTTGAGCGTGAACTTATCGTTCGGAAGGTTCACGTTGACTTTCCAGTTCGAGTAAGTACCGATGTAACCATCGACGAACTCTTTCGGACTCCCATCGTCTTTGAAGTTGAACGAATACTTACGATACTTCAGAGGCAGCCAAACGCCTGGGGTAATTTCCTGGTGATCAAGCCCAGACCAAATCGCGTATTCGTTCCAGTCTGCTTCGAGCGACTTCTTATTCGCATAGGCCGTTTTGACTTGCGTTCCCCGTTCCATGTCGAAGTAGATTCGCCGTGTCCAGAACTTACCATCGCGTTCAACCGGTTCGTTTTCGATCACAAAAACAGTTCGGCCCTGGTGTTCGTCTTTTTCGACTACTGAAAATGAGCGTTTCGCAATAATTTCGAGAAGTGTTTCGCTTCCCCATAGAACGGTAAACTCGGTTGGCAACATGCTGTGCCGAGTCGGATAGTCAGCAATTTGTCCTGAAATAATACGAGTGAGATCGCTGCCAAGGTAACGCAAAGAACGTGCGAACGTTCCATCAAACGCCAATTCTGTCTTAAACGGTGAAGTGGATGCACCATTTTGAAGGTAGCGAAGTGACTCTCCAGAGGCGATGTAATGTCGCTTTCCATCGGCGCTCACCGTCCATTCGCATTGGCGTTTCATTTCGTAGGTTTCATCCCCGCCACGATAATCACGTTGTCGACGTACGGATTTCTCGGAAACCTGAAGATTTTGAATCAATGACTCTGTTTGTTTGATCCGCTCTTTGATGTCATCCATCGTCGGAAGAGCATCCTCGGCGAACGAGGTCGATTCGCTAGAAATCAGCAACACTACCACACACGAGAGATACTTGAGTGAGCTTTTCATTTCACTTGCACTTATTAGTCAATGATCGAGGCGATGCTAAAATAGTTCTTGAGAAAAATATATTGCTTTCCCATCCACTTAAAGTGTACGGCTAAACAGAATTGCTCGTTCGCTGAATGAACACTCATCAGTTTCGATTCTCAAAATCAGCGAGAATTTTTGTAATCAAATTCGGAACGTACGCTTTGCCCCGTGATGGAACCCAGTCTCCAGTTTTGGGCAATTGTTCGATTTGCGTTTTTGCAGAATTTGCTCGTTGGTCCATGAAGTCAATGGAGTTGAGCGCTAGCATCGCAACGAACGGGCCGTGGTTTTCCGGATTCGCACATTCGAGCAACGTTTTAAGGGCAAGCTTCACGTCTTGCTGATTGCCAAAGCGACCAAGTGCTTCGGCCGCGATCACACGAACGCTGGGAGATTCATCACTCTTTGCGGCTCTGCGTAGATACTTCTGTCCCGCCGAAGTTCCGGTTTTGCCCCGCATCACAAACCCCATTGCCGCCCAATATCGGACAGCAGAGTTTTCATCACCGAGCATTTCGACAAGGAATGGAATTTCTTGAAGATCCTTCGAAGCTGCGCTCGCCGCGACCATTTGAATTTTCTTAAGAGGATAGATTTTTGGCCCAGCATGACCGATTTCGTAAGGAGACATGCCTGTGAATTTATTGTGTAATTCATCTTCCGGAAGGAAACCGACATCGCGAACGCGCATGATCCAATTTTCATGCTCCTTGCGGAGTTGGTTGAGGACATTTCGATGATCAGCAGAGTTCACCAGATTATTCACTTCGTCAGGATCAGACTGGAGATCGTACAGTTCTTCAGGCGGCTTAGTTTTCCAGAACAAGCTTTGCGCGGCGTTCAGTTTTCCATCATCAAACATTTCTTTCCAGACCTGAGTCGTTGGCGTCACAAACATATATTGAATGTATTGTCCGTAGACCTTATGAGGCATGTAATTGCGGATGTAGATGAACCGCTTGTTCCGCGTTGTGCGGACCAAGTCGTAACGTTCGTCCATGCGACCGCGGAAACCGAAACCATAGTCCTGTGGCGGGTCTTTAAACTTCCCCATGAAAGCATGCCCCTGCATGTGAGCAGGCGGCTTCGCCCCAGCCAGACTGATGATCGTTTGAGCGTAATCGATAAATCCGACAATGCGGTCCGTCTTGCCGCCTGGGATGTAATCTTCGGGAGCGAGGTCTTTGAACTTCTCCGGAACATGAATAATGAGCGGCACCCGCAAACCAGAGTCATACGGCCAACGTTTGTGACGCGGCATTCCAGAACCGTGATCTCCATAGAAAAAAACAATCGTGTTTTCCGCCAGTCCTTGCTTCTCAAGTTGCTGCATCTGCTGTCCGAACCACTGATCCATTTTTGTGATGTTGTCGTAATACTGTGCCCAATCCTGACGGACTTCTGGAGTGTCTGGATGATGCGCAGGAACTCGCACTCCAGCCGGATCATGAACTTTTTCATGCGGACGCGTGCGGATTTTACTTTCGTGCGTATTCGTTTGATTGATCACCGCCAGAAACGGTTGATGGCTTTTGAGTTCGCTGAACGTTTTCTTTTTGTTGATCGTGTCCCAAACTTTCCCAACCTTCTCCAGGTTGTAATCTTCCTTACCAGGGTTGACGCAGAAGTAGCCAGCCTCACGCATGTAGGCAGGATACATTTTGAACTGCTTCGGCAGGCTCGCCATACTCCGCATATGTTCCGAACCGGTACTCGGTGGATACATGCCGGAAATCAACGTCGTCCGAGCCGGCGCACAAACTGGAGCCGTCGACCATGCATTCAGGTACAGCAAACTGCGACTTGCGAATTCATCCAGCACGGGTGTGTCCGCGTAATCATCCCCGTAGCAGCCCAAGTGCGGACCAATGTCCTCCGCCGTCAACCAAAGGATATTCGGCTTCTCCGCGGCCTGCGCTAGAGATGTCGAAACGAATAAAACAACAATCGTGAGTGAAGCAATCAGACCGCGCATAGAGACCTACCGAAATGAGTACCATGAATTCAATAGTTGAATAATGAACTCGAAGCTTTACCAAAGCAAGCTCCCGGCATCAGCATTCGCTGGAAGAGGCAAGATCGTGTGCGATCTATTGCGGCTCACGATGCATTGTGGCTGTAAAGCCCGTGGGGGCTATGGAACCCGGGGCTGATGTCAATTTCAGTGTGTCGTCGTCAATCCATTGCATCGAATAAAGTTGTGGTCTGTCAGCAGGATATGGCGTTTGCAGAGCAATCGAATTCATCACCAGTACGCAGTGCTGGTACAAATTATTGATCGAATTTTTCTGAGAGCGATATTGGTAAGGCACAAATATGAGTTGACGACCTCGAATACTCCAATCATATTCGTTGACGTCTGTTCCTCCCAGAGTTGTCGTTCCCAAGCGATCATTGTGCAAAATGCATGTCTGACTGATTACCTGACCCTCGACTTCAATTGTCCAACGACCAACGAGGCGTTGCTCTTCACTGCTCAACGGTCGATTCGTCCATACGATGTAGGCGAGGAGTGGCAGCAGGATGAGAGCAACGACCACAAGCGATCTGCGTTTCAAACGTCGCCGGTGTTTCGAGTCTGGTTTGTTCATTGATTCACTGCATTGAAGTGATTGGCTCATTTCTATCGCCAATGCGCAACTCACGTCTTCAATAGGAGCTCCTGTTCCAGTATGAGAGTGTACTCTATTCTGGATCGCAAATGGAGACTTGCTTTGAGACCAACGAAGCAGACGGTATGCTGGTGGGATGAATGAAATAGATATCAAGCAGATTCAGCCAGCGATCAGCGTTTGCGAATTCGGTCGCTTTGCTTGTGCCATTCACTCGCTGTTTTTCGTTCTTACATTGTCGACAACTATTGTTGCAGACGATGAAGATGGGACCACATTTTTCAAGAATGATGTTCTTCCGATACTGCAGAAGCGATGCTACAGCTGTCACTCACATTCGTCAGGAACGATGAAGGGTGGGCTCGCTCTGGATTGGAAAAGCGGTTGGGTTCAGGGTGGAGAATCTGGGACGTCAATCGTGCCTGGAAAGCCTGATGAGAGCTTGTTGATTGAAGCGGTGAAACGGCAAAGTTTTGAGATGCCGCCAGATGAACCTCTCGATAAGAGCGAAATCGCAACGCTGGTCAAATGGGTTGAAAGTGGAGCACCGGACCCGCGTACAGTGGAGCCGGCTCAGGATCGACCGTCAACAGACTGGTGGTCGCTCCGT
>JAJDEL010000587.1 GCA_029259835.1 Planctomicrobium sp.
CTCACAGCGCTCTGGGCAACCTGGCCCCCAGGGAATTCGCTTCATCTGGCCAGGCTAGCCTGGCCAGATGAAGCCCTGATTTTCTCATAAAGAATGGCTCAGAAAAGTGGAGCAGGTCAGTACAATGATGGGGGTTGCGAGTTTGGAATAGTTTCTTGGGAGCAGGTCAACAGAATCAGATCATCATCTCGTGAAATTAATTGTCGAAAAAAACACATGTCCAACTCGACCGCTTACACCTCGGACATAAAAACAACGGGTGTCGCGACACCCGTTTGTAGAACTTAATGGTGTCTTTCAAAGTTTTAGAAAACCTTGCTTAATCAATTTATACCGCTTGAAAAGCAGGATATGGAGCAAAATCACCCGTTGGAAGATATTGGGATTTCGCAACCTGAATCTTGCGCGTCTCAATTTACTTCCACGGTATTTCAATTACGAATTGAAGCCACATTTTTGTGGCGACACCTGAAGCGACTCCCGGTAATTGGCCAGGTCAGATGAGCCTCATGGCACTGAGTGCTGCGAGACTGATCGAACACCGCACACGCTCGACGTTGTGAAACGTGTAACTCATCCTGGATCAGTTGCACGGCAAGACGTTTCCAAGACCAGTGCATTCGGCCACTCTGCCACCTCTCCGGCGGCCAGGATTGGACGGGCGGCATCTTAGGCAACTCGAATTCCTTCAAACAAGTGAAGTTGGTGGCTGCGAGGGCCTTTTCATCGAAGTGGTTCCTATTATTTCAGTTCCGAGCAAAGCATCAATATTAAAAGTCTGGCACCTTCGGAAATCTTTAAGGGGAATCAACACGATTTTTGCAGTTAGTCGAAATCGGAAAAGAGGTCAAACTCCGGCCAAACATCGATTTCATTCGCGGCTCGATGCAACAAGCTGTCAATCTCTCTGCCGAGATGTGACGAGTTTGGGCTGATGCGGGAGTTCATTAAAGCGATAAAGTTTTTGCCGTCGTGGCGGCGGATCATGATGGTTGCAGTTCCAGGCAACGACCCGGAATGCCAGTGGTTCACTTTTCCTTCGCCCACCGTACGATTGGACCAACCGAATGAGTAGAACCGGTCTTTAGGTGTGCCGTCTTCTTCGTGTCCAGCAAGCCCCGGAGGGCGCGTGTACATGGTTTCGATGCTCTGTCGCGAAAGGATCGGACAGTTGTCCGGATCGTCGAATACGGATGAGAATCGAGCCAAATCAACCGCCGACGCGAGCCAGGCACCGTGGGAATCCATTGATTCAAGATGCCAACCTCCGTACTGCGAAGGAACTTTTTCTCCCAAGTTATTAGCGAAGACCGATTCCACCTGACCGGGATGGTAATACCGGACTTCATTCTCGGCACGTCCATGAAGGTGCGTTCTGCCGATTCTCATTGAGTGGATACCTAGGGGAGCGAGGACTTTCGCTTTGACATAGGCTTCGTATTTCTGATTGGTCAATTTTTCGATCACACGTCCCAGAATGTTGTAACCAAAGTTGGAATAGGCATACCGCTCTCCGGGAACGAAATCGAGCTTCTGGCTGAACATCGCGACAATCACATCTTCTGCCGAAGCAGGCGCAGCGGAGCCAACCTGTTTTGCGAAACGAACAGACTGGAACATTGCATCAAACGAAACTCCTCGGTCCCAGCCACCGCGATGTTGCAACAGGTGACGGATCGTAATGTCTCGCAGGCGTGGGTCGAAATCATCGCCAACGACGGTGATGTTCTTTTCATGTTGATTGAGAATCTCGAAGACTTTATCGTCGAGTTTCAGTTTTCCTTGCTCGACCAATTGCAGAATCGCGACAGCAGTGATGGGTTTAGAAATGCTCGCGATGCGGAATAGACTCGTTGGCTGTACTTGCTCGGCGTTTGCGATATCGGAAAATCCGTAACCTCGGGCGTGGACTAAACGACCGTTGTGCGTGATTGCTACCGATAGGCCCGGAACGCGGTGCAACATCATGAATTCGTGGATCTCCCGGTCGTAGCTATGAGTTGCTGCATAAGGTTTTCCTGTCGACTGATTGAAAGCTGCTCTAGTCTCATCAAAGCCGGGACCACGTAGTACGCGACCGGGTCGATTGCCGGTGAATTCTCCGTCTTTCAGCACAAGTTGCCCATTAACAATGACATGCAGCATTCCTTCCGAGACAGCGTCAGGCGTCTCGAATGTTGCTTTGTCTGTCAGCTTTTCGTAGTTAAAGACGATCACATCCGCTGCGAGTGATTCGGAAATGCGTCCCCGGTCATAAACGCGAACGTCATTCATCGCGACGGCACTTGCCTGTGCGATTGCGCGTTCGAGAGAGATCGCCCCCAAGTCCCGCACGTATCGCGACAGCATTCTTGGAAACGATCCAAACGCTCTGGGGTGAGAAGCACTACGGCTCCCGCCAGCAGGTCCGACATCTGTACAGAAAGAAACGAACTCCTGTTGCATTGCGAGAATTTTATTCGCATCCGTCATCGTTTGCGGAAGTGCAAACGCTCCGGTCTTCGCAAGGTTAAAGAATGTCTCCCATGGATCTTCGCCTTTCACTTTTGCAATTTCTGCGATGCTTTTCCCTTTGAGTTTTGCGTAGGCTGGATCGGTTGCCTGACCGATGACGATGCGGTTCCAATCGTGACTAGAGTGCCTGAACCAATTTTCCCAACCTTCGGTTGTTTCCATCTCTTTGCGAATCTCGGCGCGCAAAGCGGGATCGTCAAGGCGTCTCCTAAGTTTGTCGTAGCCTTCCTTGAAGTGTCGTGGATGAATGAGTGCGGCGATCCCCAAGCCATTGTTAATGTACGGGTAAATGTCCGCAGTGACTTGACGTCCTTCCGAGCGAGCTTCTTTAATTTTCGCAATTGCAAGTTGCATTTTCCCCCAGTTTTGTCGACCAGCGGCCTTGAGGTGATAGATGTGGACCGGAGATGTTCCGATCTCGCCGATTTCGAGTGCCTCGTCAATCGCTTCGAGTAGCTGATCTCCTTCGTTACGCATGTGTGTGTAGTACCCACCTCCATATTCACCTGCGACTGCGACCAAAGCACCAATCTCTTCGGTTGTTGCATACACGGCAGGTGGATAAATGAGCGCGGTCGAAACACCAATCGCTCCGGCTTCCATCGATTCACGAACGAGTGCCTGCATCCGCTTGAGTTCTTCAGGCGTTGGGCGTCGGTCGACATCGCCGAGAACAATGCGCCTTACTTGAGTATGTCCGACCGTTTGAACGACGTTGACTGGTAGCCCTTTCATTTCGAGCAGAGCGAAATACTCCGCCATCGTCGTCCAGCCTTTTCGCTTCCCTTCCACAGCATTCAAGGGAGCCGCGGAACTTCCTTCGCCGGCGTTGATCGTTGTGATTCCCTGACTGAGCAAGTTGATCGCCGTTTTCGGATCGTCGACCATCGGCGATGCAGTTTGTCCCATCATGTCGACAAACCCAGGGGCGACGACCAATCCGGTTGCGTCAATCGATTCCTTCCCCATTTTCGCAGTTAAGTGGCCGATTTTGCGAATCTTCCCGTCGGCAATTCCGATGTCAGCGACATACCACGGCGCCCCGGTTCCGTCGACAATTCGCCCATTGAGGATCACGAGATCATACTGCTCAGCACTCATTGCCTGGTTGCCCACGATCAAAAACAGGAATGAAAGAAATAGCGTCTGAGTGAATGAGCATTTGGACACAATGATTTCCCGAAATGTGAATGTCAAACAGTGAGGAATACGAAGTTAACGAATGGCGTCGTTACTTCTCGATAATTCGAAGGTAGTCAATCCCGACGATGAAGGCTTTCTTCGCTCGAGGATTTGCACCGAGAATTTGGAATGCCAGCACCGGTGAATCAGACGTGAGCTTGACGTCATTGAACTTGAGAACACCGGTCGTGATGACATTCGCGTCGAACAAATCGATCGGCGGTCCGAGTGGTTTTTCGTCGACAGAGAGTTGCACGATTCCGTAGTCGCGGGCGCAGGTCATCACAATTTCAAGATCAATGTTTTTCTGTTTTGTCTTCAGCGGAACTTTCAATTCATCACCAGGACGACCACCAGTCCAGAAGAGGTGGGAGTTTCCGCTCCATTTGTCTGTTTTGAAATTTCCCATTCCCTGTGGATTCACTGTTCCACCAGTCGGTTTCAGCTTGAGCGATTCACCTTCCAGCACTTTCGGAACAGTTCCTGTTGCACCAGCAATCGGCGCCTTTGAGCCGCGCAGCGATGTTGCCCCTTCGACGGTCGGCAGCGGCTTCCCTTTGTATTTCTTTGGTTGAGCCTTGGCCCATTCTGCACGACTCACGCTCGACTTCGCTTGTGTGAGAACATGAGCGCCGACCATACCGCCGGTGATGATATCATTCAGTCCATCGCCATTGATGTCGCCCACGACGACTTGGCGCCCGATGCCTGCTTCGCCGTCCGCTTTGTGAGGAACCCAGTCGACTCCGTCTTTCGATCGCGTGAGACGGAACCAATAGACCACCGCGCCGGCGTCCCACATTGGGCTTCCCTTGTGATGTGAGTAATACGTCTTTCCAGTCACAACGTCCTTGAGTCCATCGCCATCGATGTCCATTAAATTGACGGAATGCAGTTCACTGAAAACGATGCCGTATCGATTCAGCGAAGGGTGATCACCCATGATCAGATGTTGCTTGAAGGTCCGCTTATCGCCGTTCTGGATTTGCTCGTACCAGGAGAGGCCGAAATCATGTGCCGCCTGAGAGGTGATGACATCACTGTCGCCGTCTCCATCGACATCATAAGCGTACATCTCGGCACCACCGTAGGCATCGGAGAACGAAACTTGATGCGAGAGCCATCGCGACTCCCCTGCTTTCTTTTCCGGTTGCTCGTACCAACCTTTGGAATGAATGAGATCTTGGCGTCCATCACCGTTAATATCTCCGATGCCGAGTCCGTGTCCGAAGCGTTTTGCCGTCACCTGTTCCGAGATAGGATGAAAAGTCCACTTCCCGAACGGTTTCTCCCAGTCGATGGAGACATATCCAAAGAAGCCATCGCGAGTGCAGACGAATTCCGGACGCTCATTGCCGACAATGTTTGTAAGTTGCGGAGACTCATTGGAAACCCAGTCGAAGACTTCGTGCTTCGTCCAGTGTTTGTCATGTCCTGCTTGACCGGGGTTCTCGAAAACGTAAGCAGCTGTCCCAGGGAAACCATTGACGAGAACATCATCCCAACCATCCTGATTGAAATCATAGGCCCAGGCAAAGAATTTATCTGCGTATCGATCCCGGTTCTGCGGGACTGGTTTGTAGATCTCGTGGCTCGTTTTGAAGTCTGGACCTGCAAACCAAAGTGGTCCATAGACAACATCCATGATCTTGTCGCCGTTGAAGTCGCCGATTGCGGTTCCTTCGGAGTAGTACGTGTCACTCAACTGTTGCCGCTCAAATGAGTGCAACGAAAACTCTTCCCCGAACGCCGCAACATGGACGAGCGACATGAGCAACAACAGACAAACGAACCTGAGCCTGATTCACCTTGTAAACGAAAATGGAAAGCAGAGTGCTGAACTATGACAGGTCGCGATAGAATTTTTCAATCGAAAGAGCGGAATTTTTCTGCAAGGGCTGCACTGATTGCTGGCACCATGAGACATAGGCGATGAAAATCAATCGAAGAGATGAGGGCTGACCAGCC
>JAJDEL010000588.1 GCA_029259835.1 Planctomicrobium sp.
ACCCGGCTGGAGAATGAAGATCAAAAGCAAGCCGCCTGGCGTTCCGACCCTGCCAAGTCTGGAGCAGCAGGGGGATTTGGAGATATCGGGACTCATGCGTATAACCTCGCCCGGTACATGACGGGTGAATTGCCTGAAGAAGTCTCTTGTCATCTGAAGATTTTCGAAGAAGGTCGACAGCTTGACGACTATGGACACGCCGTCATCCGCATGCAGAATGGTGGATTGACGACTGTCACCGCCAGCCAGATTTCACATGGTCGCGAAAATGATTTGTTCATCGAAATCGACGGCACAAAAGGCGCGCTTTCCTGGCGACAGGAAGAACCGAACAAGATGCTGGTTCGGCGAAATGGGGAACCCTGGCAGATCTACACGAGAAATCCGAACGCTCCGTTCATGTCGGAACTCGCAGCGGCATCCTGTCGCCTCCCTGGTGGTCATCCAGAAGCTTTCTTTGAAGCATTCGCAAATGTGTACCGATTTGCTTATGACAACATGATTAAACGTGCTGCCGGAGAGTCATTCGAGACGAAGGATACAATTTACCCCAACGTTTACGACGGCATCGAAGGGATGTATTTCATTCAGCAATGTGTCGCTAGCAGTAGTCAAAATGGTGCGTGGCTCCCATTACGTCACGAGCTAGCGAGACGATAATTTTTTGATTGTTCCGTTCGCAGTTACAGCGAGCGTTATGATAGTCACTCGAAAAACGGATTGATCAAGTTATGGCAAATGATGAAAACGCAGTTCCTGCAGACAGCGCGGAGACGGGAACGAATCAGCAGCAACAACAAGTTCGCATTGAACTTGATGACGCAGGTGTTGAAGCGCTTTATGCAAACCTGTGCCGAGTTTCTAGCACACCGGAAGAAGTGATTCTGGACTTGGCAGTGAATCCAAACCCGATGGGGGCAGCGACTCAAAAATTGAAAGTGAGTCAGCGAGTCATCCTCAATCACTACACTGCAAAACGATTGGCGGCGTTGTTGACAGCGACTGTCCAGCGGCACGAACAGGCGTTTGGTCGCCTGGAAGTTGACGTCCGTAAACGTCTCATTTCAGAAACAACCTAAGCTTTGCAGTTCAAGCAACATCTGCAACAGGGGACTTCGGTCCCCTTACTTTTTGTTCCCACTCATCATCATCGGAGAAAATTTTGCCAGAGCATCCAGAAGGTTTCACACCGCCGGATGATGAAGAGCCATCCGATGGCGACCCGTCTGATTCGAATGCGGGAGACGACCAACCAGTTCAGGGACAGGTGAGTCACAGCAACATTAGTGCGCGCGTTCCGGAATCTGTCGGAGCAGGTGTGTTCAGTAACGGAGTGATGGTTCTCACTGGGCAATTCGAAATTGTCCTCGATTTTGTTCTACGGATTGGAGAACAACAAAGAGTCGCCGCACGTTGCGTTTTACCAAGAGGCGTCGCAGGCCAATTTGTGGGTGCTCTTCGAGAAAATGTCCGCAACTACGAATCTCGCTTTGGTCCACTGCCTCAACTTCCCAGGCCTATTGCTTCAGAACCAGAGCACTCTGAAGAAGGCGAAGCAACCGGCAAAGAGTCCGCATCCCACGGAGGTGAAGCCGTACATCCGGAAAGCTTCCCTGCTCCACCGTCTCAACCGCAGATTCAAGATATTTACGACGAACTGAAAATATCCGAAGAGGTCATGACGGGGCACTACGCCAATGCTGTCTTGATTCGTCACTCTGGAACAGAGTTTTGCTTCGATTTCATCACAAACTTCTTCCCTCGTTCAGCAGTTTCGGCTCGCGTTTTCATGGCGACTCCGCACGTGCGACCGCTTCTCGCTTCGCTCGAACGTTCTCTTCCACCCCCTGGAACAAGTCAGGAATTCACATAAATCCTGAAGAAGCACAGAACTCACTCAGCTTCTCTTATCCAATTTGCGAGAAACGCTTACACTAAAAGCAGTTCGGTACGCCCAGCAAACATCTTCCTTACTTGCAGTCAAATTTCTTATGCACGCAGTCATTTTAGGAGCTGGAACCGTCGGTCGCTCGATTGCCGGAATTCTCGTTGAGCACGACGTTGATGTATGTATTGTCGATGAGCAGCGAGAAGTTTTAAATCGAGTTGAAGAACAGCTCGACGTCCAAACCGTTCTCGGTTCTGCGTGTGAGTCGATTCCGCTCTTTCAAGCCGGAGTTCAAAACGCAGAACTTTGTCTGGCAGTCACCAGCCGTGACGAAGTGAACCTCGTCGGAGCAAGCCTGTCAAAAGTGATGGGAGCGAAGAGAACCGTCGCGCGCGTTTTTAATCCAGCTTATCGCGATTTTAGCACGTTCGACTATCAGCGGCATTTCGGCGTTGATCGCTTACTGAGCCTGGAAAAATTGACAGCTCTGGAACTTGCGAAGGGGCTGCGTGGACCAGGTTTATTCGCCGTGGAAAATTTCGCTCGCGGCGGCGTACAGGTGCTTGAAGTCGGTGTCGCGAAACAGTCGAAGGCCGTCGGTCATACAATTCGAGAACTCAAGTTGCCAACAACCGTACGCATCGGGCTTCTTGTTGGAGAACATGGCCCCTGCGTTCCGAGCGCAGAACAAGTGATCCGAGTTGGTGACCGCGTCACTCTAATCGGCAAACAGGAAGCGCTCGATGATGTCAAATCACTGTTCGAACCAAGAAGTCAATCGACACTCTCCGTGATCATTGCTGGTGGTGGCGAAATCGGGCTACATCTCGGTCGATTGCTTGACAGTAAACGTTACCGAGTTGTCATTCTTGAAGCCGATTCAGATCGCTGCCAGCACGTTGCAGCTCGTTTGAAATCATCAACAGTTCTCACAGGAGATGCCACGAACCGAAGTGAACTTGAAGAAGCGCGAGTCAGTTCTGCCGATGTTTTCGTCGCAGCCATGGGGCGAGACGAAGACAACATCGTCTGCGGGGTCGAGGCCAAAGAACTGGGCGCAAAACGAATCTTGAGCATCGTGCGCAGGCCTGATTATGTCAATGTCCTGGAAAAATTGGGCATCGATGTTGCCGTCAGTCCGCGTGAAGTGATGGCGGATGAAGTCCTCGGCATGGTGATGACCGGACCGATCAATCGGAAAAGTACCATCGCAGGAGGGGCGGCGGAAGTTTGGGAAATACAAGTTGATGAAGGCGCTCCATGCCTGAACGGAAAACTCAAAGATTTGCAGATCAAGGATTGCCTGATTGCCGCAATCGTTCGGGAAGAGTGCGTTGAGGTGGCCTCCGGAGACGATCAACTGCGTCCAGATGACACAGCAGTGATTATCGTCCAGCAGGGTTACGAAGAAGCAGCGCTGAAATGGTTCACAACGTCGACGTCAACTTCGACATGATGGCTCCATCGAAAATTTTGGGACTCGGCGTCGTTACAGTTGACCATGTGATGACCGTGCCAGCATACCCGGAACCTGACTCGAAGAACGAATCATCTGCGACCAGATTTCAAATGGGTGGTCCAGTTCCCATCGCTCTTTCACAGTTAAAACGCTTTGGAAGAAATTGCAATTTTCTCAGTGCCTGGGGGGATGATGGCTTCGGAGATGCAATCGAAAACAGACTGACCACC
>JAJDEL010000589.1 GCA_029259835.1 Planctomicrobium sp.
CGACAACTTCGGCGTCGCCTGCCTTGGAGGAGAATGCTTCGGCGATGCCGGGCACGGATTCCTGCGTTTCAGTTGTGCCGAACCAAACGACCGTCTGGAACAGGCAGTCAAGTTTCTGCCGGAAGCTTTTTCACGAACCGAACGAGTGGAAGCGTTCCTTTCAAACAATCCAGAATTCAAACTCAAAGAAGCGTACCCGGAACCTTAAGAGGGACGAGGGGCTAGTGTTGAGTGTCTAGTCAATCGCACTCAATCGTTGACTCCTCATTCACTAGACTCTCGCCACTCAACACTCGACCAATTATGTCACAGACACAGCACGATCAATTGTCCACGTTATCGTCATCGAGGGTTTTCCTGATGTCGAAGTGGGGACTTCGTGCAATCTGGTTGGGGTATGCGGTGTTTCTTTTCATCATGACGCATGCTCGGATTCCTCAGCCGGTTGCAAGCGTGACCTCAAGTTGGGATAAGCCGTTGCACTTGGGAGCCTATTTCGTTTTGGCGATCCTGACTGCCTCTGTCTGTTTGAAGTCGAAACCGTATCAACTTTCGCACGTCTTGATATTCCCTTCGCTGGCACTCTTTGGCGCGTTTGACGAAATTCTGCAAGGACCGTTTGGTCGTCACCCTAGCTTTCGGGACTGGGAGTTCGATTGCCTAGGAATTGTGACAGGACTCGCAGCGGCACAGGTGATTGTCTGGCTGCTGAATCATCCTGAACACGTTTCGAGACTTTCTCCGTTTCGAACTTCCGAAACCAAACAGGCGGCAAGTGAACCGAGCGGATTTGCTCAATGAGCGATATTCCGTACCTGATTCGACTTGGGAATCGACTCTCGGAAGCATTGACCGGGCTGGCGGAGGATCGTCGTACCAAACACCGAAACTTCATTCTGAGTTTTCAGATGAGCGATGGCGGCTTCCGTGGTCGCGATGGCGATTCGGACCTCTACTACACCAGCTTCGCCGTTCGTGGATTGATGATGCTCGGCGGGATGGATCAGGAACTGACCACCGCTCTGGGCGGATATCTCAAAGAGCATGACTGGCGCCAGCTCAACGTCATTGACCTGATGAACTGGCTGGCAACAGCGCTCGCTCTGCAAGTCTCCGGTGGCATCGATATTCTAGAAGATGTTGGTGCCGATTTTCCGGAAGCAGTCTCGCAACAATTAGAACGAGTCCGCACGGAAGATGGAGGCTACGCAAAATCCACCGAAGGAGCATCAGGGAGTACGTATCATTCCTTCCTCGTCTTGCTGACTTACCAATTGATCGGGATGTCACAACTTCGACCGAACGCGCTCGTGCAGTTTCTTTTCGACCGGCAACGTGACGACGGAGGCTTTGTCGAGATTGCTCCGATGAGTCGGAGTGGGACAAACCCGACCGCTGCAGCATGTGCAATCTTGAATGAACTAGGCGCTGTGGATGACGAAATTCGCGACGATGTCAAAGCGTTTCTGAAAGACGTTCGCAGCGACGAAGGTGGGTTTCAGGCAAATTCCAGAGTCCCTTTCGCGGACAGCCTGTCGACATTCACCGGATTGCTCACCTGCCAGGATCTGCAACTCGGACCTGTCGCAGACGCGAAGCGAATTCATAAGTGGCTAACAACGCAACTCGAATTCCCGACTGGCGGGTTTCGCGCCGCGACTTGGGACGAAGCCGCTGACGTCGAATACACATTCTATGGACTTGGACTACTCGCCCTGCTCAAGGCTGAAGAATCTTAGGAACTGTCCCGATATCAGCCGTTTGGGCTAGCGCCCAGCGGCTGAAACAGACCAAAACAATTCGTGGGTTTATTACGGGACTATTCCTCAGCCCACTTCCCACTAAAAACTTCAGTAGCCGGTCCTGTCATGTAAACTTCGCCCGACTCCGCCCATTCGAGAGTCAAGTCTCCGCCCGGAAGGTGGCAAAGAACTGTCCGCTCGGTCAGTCCATTTAGAACCGCTGCGACTGCGGCGGCACACGCTCCTGTTCCGCACGCTTGAGTCTCGCCGCTGCCTCGTTCCCAGACACGCATGATCATTTCGGTTCGCGAAACAATTTGGATGAACTCGGCGTTAATGCGATTTGGGAATGCTGGGTGGACTTCGATTTGAGGACCAATTCCATGGACCCATTCGTCGTTGACTTCATCGACAAATGTAATGCAGTGCGGATTGCCCATTGAGACGCATGTCACTTCCAATGTCTTCCCTGCAACCTGTAACTCAGCCTTGATTGGAGGCTCTCCTGACAAGGTCGTCGGAATTTGATCGGCAACAAGGATCGGCTCACCCATGTTGACTCGAACCTGTTCGACAATGCCATCTTCCGCAATCATTTGCAGAGTAAGAACCCCACGTCCGGTTTCGATTTGGAGTTCCTCTTTCTTAGCAATGTCGTGATCGTACACATACTTTGCAACGCAGCGGATACCGTTTCCGCACATTTCCGACTCGCTGCCATCGGCATTGAACATACGCATCTGGGCATCGGCTGTTTCCGACG
This sequence comes from Planctomicrobium sp., assembly GCA_029259835.1. GTDB lineage: Bacteria > Planctomycetota > Planctomycetia > Planctomycetales > Planctomycetaceae > Thalassoglobus. The sequence goes on from JAJDEL010000589.1 coordinate 2,506, forward strand.
GACAAATGAGTATCAAACCGTCTCCTCCGATCCCGGTATGGCGGTCACTCACTTCCCTCGCCAAGGCAGAAATGTCCTCCGGGAGTTTCTCTTCGAAGCAGTTAATGTAGACGTAGTCGTTACCGGCTCCGTGCATTTTTGTGAATTGCATACGTTCAGTTTTCTTTTCTCAGAACTTCACCGAATGGGTAAAATTTTGACACATCGAGTGAGGAAAAGGTTCTTTACCTTCTGAGTCCGTCGTCGACGACACTCTGGGTGTTTTGATCAACGATATCAGCAGAGTACAGGATTCTCGATAGGATTTCACCTTTTGAAATGAGAATCGCGAGCCGTCTACACCTACTGGTTCATCAGGATCTGCCTATGGAACTCTTCGAATTCTTGTGCTGAATGGTTGTGAGGTTCAAATCACTGTCTAAGATACGCGAAAGGAACCAAACTCAAACCTTATACAGGAACAACTGATGGCTTACACTCTTCCCGAACTTCCTTATGCTCACGATGCTCTCGAACCCAACATCGATGCCAGAACGATGGAAATCCATCATGGCAAGCATCATGCGGCTTACATTGCCAAAGTGAACGCCGCTCTTGAAGGTCACGACGATCTTGCATCGAAATCGATTGAAGACCTGATGCGGGGACTCTCAGATGTTCCTGAAGCAATCCGCGGAGCCGTCCGTAATAATGGTGGTGGACACGCAAATCACTCACTCTTCTGGACAATCCTCTCTCCAAACGGAGGTGGCGACCCTTCCGGTGAACTCGCTGAAGCGATCAATGCAGCCTTCGGAAGCCTGGACAACTTCAAGCAGGAATTTGCGAACGCCGCCGCAACACGTTTTGGAAGCGGTTGGGCATGGCTTTCAGTCGATGGCGGCAAAGTTGTCGTCGAAAGCACACCAAATCAGGACACGCCACTCTCAGAAGGTCGCACCCCAATTCTCGGTCTGGATGTCTGGGAACACGCCTACTACCTGAACTACCAGAATCGACGTCCTGACTACATCGCCGCAT
>JAJDEL010000590.1 GCA_029259835.1 Planctomicrobium sp.
ACACATTCAAAGCCATATCTACGGACCGGGAGCCTTCAGTGTCGTATGGACAAAAGTCTCCATTCGAGCAACAGAAATCATCGATTCAGCAGAAGAAGCACGAACGCAAACGATTGCCGAACTCCAAAAGCAACTGACAGGTGACCTGCCGACCCACGCATTGGAATTTGATGGGCGTACTCAGTTTGTGAGTGTACCATCGATCAGGTACGACGGGTCCCATCCGATCACGCTGGAAACTTATGTCACGCACGACCAGTTCAACAGCATTGTGGTAGGTGACACTCAGAAATCCGGGCTCGCCATCGGTGCGCCCAGCGGGAAATACAACATGCACGCCTGGAACGGAAGCAACTACAGAGGTGCTGTATCGACCAATTCTGCTCCAACCAACCTTCGCGTTCATCTTGCGGGTACGTTCGATGGTGAAACACTGGCAGTTTTTGTGAATGGGAAACTATTGAAGACCGCGCCGCTCAATGGCAAGTTCGGCGGCTCCGGATTCCCGTTGACGATAGGCGCAAGCCCATCGGGGAATGAAGCTGGCCTCGACTATGCATTCGACGGAGTGATCGATGCCGTCCGAATTTCGAAAGTTGTTCGTTACACCAAAGACTTCGAACCTCCGGCGACACTGACGAACGATGACGACACTCTCGCCGTCTATGAATTCAAAGAGGGACAGGGCCAGACTCTTGGTGATTCATCAGGAAATAACCATCACGGGGAAATTCGCGGGGCAAGATGGGTTGGTGGCAATGCGATTCGGCATCGTGCCGCTCTCGGTCTTTCGGAGTTCGGTCGCGATTCTCTTGACGTCCTCACACAGGCACTCAAACACAAGAATCCAGAAGTGCAAATCGAAGCCACCATATCCTTGGGGCTGATTGGAAAAGACGCTAAGTCTGCAGTCCCTGTGTTGAATGAACTGGCGAAAAGTAGCGACCAACGAGTCAGCCTCGCAGCCCGGCAAGCTATTGCAGAAATCGAAAGAAGCCCGTTGCTCAACTCGTTGAGAAACTTTTTTAATTAAAAAGTCAACACCGATGTCGAAGACTGAAATGAAGATCTGAATCTTTCTTTAAGGAACTGTCCCGAAGGAGATTCCCGGTAGCAGCCGTTTGGGCGCTAGCCCCGGATCGAATTCCGGTTCACTCTCTAAATCGGGGCTAGCGCCCAATGCCGTCTACTTTGTGCTTACAGGCAAATCTTTTGAGCCGCTGGCGCTAGAGCAGATTGCTCTTTCCTGTGCCCGCGGAAAACGGTTTTCATCAGTAAAAACGCTGACTTCCACGAGGCAGAATGTGGATGCTAATACGAAAAGTGCTCTAGCCACGGGCCTTGCGAAGACAACCTTTTCTCGCTCGCAGATTACCCGACGCTAGCGCGTTCGGCTCATGGCGAGAAGTTCCAAACTAGATACCATTGGGCTAGCGCCCTGCGGTTAATGCAGACCGAATTAACTCGGTGATTTATTACGGGACGATTCCTTAGGCACCTCGAATTCCCCTCCCAGTTCGTATCTTCATTTCGAACCGCGGCAAGTCAGCGAGGGCAATCTTCAGGCAACAACGAAAAATATGTGGCCACCCAAATTACGAAAATCCTGAAAAGACTGAGACAACACCAATGAACAGTGACGAGAGGTTCGGTATTTTATTAACAGTGAGAGTTCTGACTGAGCATTTGTGAAAAGAAAATTGATGACAAAACTAATCCTGTTTTTGACTGCCGTGTTCATCACTCTTCCATCGGTTGGCCTTTGCGAAGGGACCCAGCAGCCGAATTTCGTTGTGATTCTTGTCGATGATTTGCGATGGGACGAACTTGGCTGTACTGGACATTCTTTCGCACACACGCCGAATATTGACCGTATCGCCCGGGAAGGTGCGGAATTCCGCAATGCGTTTTGTACAACTCCACTTTGTTCACCGGCGCGTGCGAGTTTGCTGACTGGACTTTACACTCATCATCACGGCATTCTTGATAACACAAATCGCAGCGAGGATAGTCACAAGTTAAAGACGTTTCCACGCCTGTTGCAGCAATCTGGATACGAGACTGGCTATGTCGGCAAATGGCATATGGGCAATGACGATTCAGCCCGACCCGGATTTGATTATTGGGTCAGTATGAAGGGGCAAGGGACGTCGTTTGATCCGATGCTGAATGTGAACGGTATTCGGAGCAAATACCAGGGACACACGACCGACGTGTTAAATGAGAAGTCTGTCGAGTTCATCAAGCAGCAGCGAGACACACCGTTTTGTCTGTATATTGCCCACAAGGCTCTGCATCCCGAACTTGTTCAGTACGACGATGGGAGTATTTCAGATCCGGGTGCGGCGAAATTTCTGCCAGCGAAACGACACAAGGAACTGTACACAGAGGACGCAATCCCTTGGCGTTTGAATGTCACTGACACTCTGTCAGGCAAACCGGCATTGCATCGGAAAGTTGAAGGCCTACCTGCCTTGAGTCGCAAGACGGGAACCTCCGCTGAAACCGTACGCGACCGATTGCGAATGCTTGCTGCGGTTGATGACGGCGTTGGTCTGCTCTTCTCGGCACTGACAGAAATCCGACAACTCGACAACACCGTTCTCGTGTTGCTCAGTGATCATGGTTATTGGTACGGAGAGCATGGGCTGAGTGTCGAACGGCGACTCGCTTACGAAGAAGGGTTACGCATTCCGTTCATGGTGCGTTATCCCTCACAAATCAATTCAGGGAGCGTCATTGATGAGTTCGCACTCAATGTCGATCTGGCCCCCACGCTGTTGGAGTTCGCAGGGACACATACTCAGCAGCCGATGGACGGTGTCAGCCTCGTTCCGTTACTCAAAGGTGAGCGTCCCAAAAATTGGCGGACATCGTTTCTTGTTGAATACAATACTGATACTGTTTTCCCTCGCGTTTACAAAATGGGTTACAGAGCGATTCGCACGAAGCGGTGGAAGTACATTCACTTCAACGAACTGGATGGTATGGATGAGTTGTACGACATGAAGAATGATCCGTTCGAGATGGAAAATGTCATCGGGGAACCGGACAAAGCGGAAATTCTCCAACAACTTCAGTTAGAACTCAAGAATTTATTCCAGGAGAAAAGATGATGCAGATCCAATTTCTTCTTGCGACGCTTTTGTCTCTCTTCTTGACTGCATTCGCTCAGTGTGAAGAGCAGAGGCCGCGCGAGTTCAATGTCTGGGCAACGAGTTGTTCGCATGTGCCCGCCGATGTTCTGCGAGGGCGTGAAAGTCTTGCTGAAGCAATCAGGCAATCCGAAGGAAGCGTGAAGAACGCTCCAGAGTTCAAGTGGGATATCATGCTTGATGCTGGTGACTTATCGGCTCACCAGTATCCGCCTGGGGAGAATGATGGCCAGGAACTCCAGCGGCAATACCGTGCATTGACCAAACATCGACGCGAGCAAGTCTACAATGTCCCAGGCAATCACGATGCGCCGTATTACGATCACGGGCCGGGAACGTGGTTTCAAAAGTGGGGTGATCCACTCGGCGAGAACACGGAATTCTCTGGCGTCGATCCTCAGCGACGTCCATTTCCTGTGGAAGGCAACTGGGAACGGTACAAATTTCTGGCGGGTAACATTTTGTTTCTGATGCTTGCGGACCGCAACGATGCGCCAACGCCGGTGGGGCGAGGGCATAGCAAAGAGAACAACTCTGGCGGCTACCCAGCCGGAGCGGTGACTCGCGAAACGTTTCACTGGTGGAAGCAGCAGGTTCTTGAGAATCAAGACAAAATTATCGTCACGATGCACCATCACGCACTCCGCGACACAACGATTGCATCAGGTCGCGGTGAAGGACATCCGAGATACCATGGAGGGTCTGGCGGAGGCGAGGGATCGTCGTATTTGTATTTCATCATCGAAAAAGATGATCCCGATGATTTTCAATACACTAAAGATGCTCATGTGTTTGAAGATTTCCTTGACGATTTTCATGAGAAACATGGTCGAGGAGCAATCGATCTGTGGGTCGCCGGGCACACGCACGTCAAGAATCCGGATGACACTTGGGGTGCCAAGACAATTTCCGAATCTCGCTGGGGTGTCAGTTTTCTTCAAGTTGCAGCGTTAACCAAGTTCCACGCTGGCGCACTTCCGCTGAGTCGATTGATCAAATTCACGAACGGGAGCAAAAATGTCAAAGCCGATGTCTATTTGCATCAAGCGGCTTACAAAAAAAATCCCATTGGTTGGTACAAACCGGCTTCAGTAACTTTCCCACTGCGGCACAAATTTGTCGCTCCAGCACCGATTAAGTCTCTCTCGCCATTTCCGAAAGAAGCGAAAGTCTTTGACGGAAAATATGTCAGAGCGGCAACGCACAAACCGCCGAAGAAGTCTTCGGATATTAAAGTGTTAACGGAACGCAATGTTGCAGTCCCGATGAGAGACGGTGTCGTGCTACGGGCAAACGTGTTTCGTCCAGACCGTGGCGGTCCGTATCCTGTACTTGTTATGCGAACGCCATATGGAAAAATGAATGGTGCGGACCGGTACGTCAAAGCAGGCTACATTGTCGTCTCACAAGATGCGCGTGGTCGCTATGAATCTGATGGAAAATGGGAATCGTTCGTACGCTTTAAAACGCACGATGCCGAAGATGGGTACGACACCGTGGAATGGGCGGCGAAGTTACCAGGCTCGACCGGGAAAGTCGGAACCTTTGGTGCCTCGTATAATGCGTTTCTGCAATGGAGATTGGCTCCACTGCGTCCACCTTCATTAGTCGCGATGGCAGCATTCAGTATCCCGGCAAAGTACACCGACCTTGAAGGGCCAGGCACAATCCGGACTGGTCGACGCATGCACTGGTGGGTGACCGGAATGTCGCCGAATATGCGTACCAAGGGGAATCGACCCGGGAACAATTCGAAAACTGAAATCCGCAAGCTATGGCTGGCTGGTGATTCGGAGAAATGGCTGAATATGTTGCCTTACCTCGATCTGCCCAGAGAAGTTTTCGAAGACGAAACCGAAGCGGTTCACTATTGGCTGAACAATCCTCATACAGATCCCTGGAAACTGCACGAAGATGTCAAGGAGATCACCGTTCCGAATTTCGATATCATCGGCTGGTACGATCACTGCAACGGCGACATGCTGTTGAATAAGACAATCCTGAGTCAGGCGAAAAGTGAAACTGCACGGAAAGGTTCGCGGACCATCATTGGACCTTGGGCACACGTCGGTCGCGGCAGCAGGCGTTATGGAAATATCGATTTCGGTCCCAACGCAAAACTGGACAGTGCTGCGCTGGAAATTCAATGGTTTGATTACTGGCTGAAAGGCAAGAAGAATGGACTCGACAAAACAGCACCGGTGCGTATCTTCGTCATGGGTGACAACAAGTGGAGAGACGAACAGCATTGGCCTTTGCAAAGAACGAAAGAGAAAGTTTTCCATCTGACCAGTGACGGTCGCGCAAATACGCCCAATGGCGATGGTCGTCTTGTTGCAATAGAAAAAGCAGGAACCGGAAGCGATCATTTCACCTACGATCCGAAAAATCCCGTTCCTTCCTTGCACGGCGCTGCACTATTTCAAATTCCGACTGATCAGAAACCCTTGGCAAAACGCGAGGACATCCTCGTCTACCAAACGAAACTTCTCGACAAGCGAATTGAAGTCACCGGCAATCCGGTTGTGGAATTGTTTGCGTCATCTTCGGCGCCTGACACTGATTTCTTTGTGAGGCTGATTGACGTTGCTCCAGATGGAATCGAGCGCGACGTCTCGCTCGGTATGGTTCGGGCCAGATACCGCAACGGGCTGGACAAACCGAGCCTGATTAAACCGGGCGAAGTCGTTAAATACACGATCCGGATGAATCCAACTTCAAACGCATTCCTGCCAGGGCACCGCATCCGGTTGGATATCACGAGTAGTGATTTCCCTAACTATGATCGCAACCACAACACCGCCGCCAACCAGAATGCAGACGCCACGCTGGAAACTGCCGAGCAAACCATCCACCACGGCGGCATCCACGCCACTCGAATTGTCTTGCCACAAGTGCCAAACGAATCGAACTGACATACTTACAGGGAAATTTGGACGGAATCATAGGCTCAAGAGCCTTCCGGCCCATTTGTTCCTTCAGTTGTTTTTGTCAAACTTTGACCAAGAATTGATGGGCACCAGTATTTTTCAATGTGTTCGATCACCAATTCGACGCCTCGGGCATGGCTGACATACGGCTTGTCTCTCGGATCGTACAGGGCATCGGTGAGATCGCGGCAAAGGACGACGTTTTTGCCAAGGTATTTCTGCTGACGAATCCCAAAGGGGCGGCCGAGAACACACATATTCGTGTGAACGCCCATCAGCACGATGTTATTGCGGCCTTCTTGTTCGAGGAAGTTGTAAATCTCCTGACCATTGTCACTCATTCCATCGTACCCGGTGATATCAATGGCGGGGTGCTGATGCCGGTCGGTCGGGATGTGAGGTGCACCGACAGGGTCATCACAGCCGGTGACCTTGGCATCGTCGCGTTTGATATTGTCAACGATCGGCCAAGGGCCTTCATGCTCTGCGTTGAGGTAACACCAACCTTGAATCGGAACCGGCGGCTTGGCAGGCGTTGCTTGTTTCATGCGTTCGCGAAACGGCGTTTCTTCGTAATGTTTCACGCCGCTGGATGGAGCGTGGATGATCGCAACTCCTTGGTCACGGGCTAACGAGACCACTTCATTCATTTTGGGAGCCATCCGGTTGACACGCATCGCCGCCATTTTGCAGGGATGGTCTGCCCACATATCGCAAATAATGATCGCCGTTTCGGAAGCCTTCCACGGAACAGTTTCATGAATCACGCGGAAGCCATCACCCAATTTCTCGCGACGACGCCAATCAATGGCGAGATCACCAGGAACTTTGGGGATCGTGCTGGTTGGTGTTCCTTCGGCAGATCTGGAAATGCCTGACATCGTAACCATTGCCACGCCTTGACTGGCGGTTATTAAGGCTTCACGACGGGTGATATGCTTCATCAGAATTCCCTGGTTTCGAAATGGAAAGAAACATCTATACGGTTTGATCATACCGAACTCCGGTAAGAGGTTCTACTTGACGTGGATTGCTTGAACACGACCAATTCACGATCAGGGTAGAGTGTACTACGATTGGAAAGGAGTTTTGAATGCTGTTAAATGTCGTTGATCCTCAACAGTTCCCGGTACAGCGGGCATGGCGAGATAAGGGTGGCTATACTGCCATGATGCGTGAGTTGACCTCATGAGGATTTCCGAAACTAACGATCCAATTTCATTTTTCTCTCAAAGTGTTTAAATAGTTCCTTCAATAAAAGGAAATTGAAATCAACAATTCATTCACCGAGTACTACGGCACCGAATCATATAACGTAAAGATGAGAGACCAGAACCAAACGGGGATCACCAATAAAGTCCAACCACTCGGAAAGGTTCGATTTGTTGTACTCGCATTGTTTTATTCACTGATGGGTCTTTCTCAGACTCACTACGCACAGGCCGATGCGAAACCTGTTTCAATTCTTGCAGCCCGAATCGGCGGACACATTCATCCCTCGATCTGCAAAACGAATCACGGCACGCTTCTCGTTGTCTATCAAGGCGAGAATGTGTTGATGTTTTCTCGTTCGACGGACGACGGAAGCACTTGGTCAAAGCCGGCGCCAATCGCAACATCGGCGAATCGTCCAAGTCTGATTCGAGAAGTCAAGAAATTCGAGGTTTACCCTGGCACCATTGATAATCTTCCCGGCGACCACGTTTTGGTTACATGGAACTACATCGCCGATGACAAAGCCAACGATGGGTATTACGAGCGAGCGTTGCTCTACACGATGAGCTCGGATCAGGGACTCACATGGAGTGAACAGAAACTGATCGGGCCGGTCAATGGTAAGCATTTGGGTGCGGTTCGTCACAATGTATTGCCTTGGACCCACGGACGTTGGTTGTTACCGCTGCGCGTCGGGGCTCCTCAGTTGTTCGACCCTAAAACTGGTGAGCTGACATCAGTTCCCCTCACAGGGCCAGACGGCAAGCAGCACGAGTTTCAACAAATCGTACGAACGACTAAAGGA
>JAJDEL010000060.1 GCA_029259835.1 Planctomicrobium sp.
AGCCGCAAAGTCGTGTTTGACAAACATTACTTTATCGACTGGCTGAGTCACTGGAAGGTGACGCATATGAATCTCGTTTGGTGCAACGCCTCCGCCTACGACGATGCAGCAGACGAGATGATCGCCTACGCGGCCTCTCGGGGTATCCAAGTCTGGCGTCACTACGTTCCCTACCGGCCCCAGCACGAATACCCGCCTGCCGACGTCAGCGCTGAGCCTCCCACTTCTCGAAATGGCGACTGCCCGCGCAAACCCATTGTTCGCCAGTGGTATCTTGATCGGCTTGAGCGATTGGTCACTCGGAAACCGTTGATCGCCGGGATCGTCATTGAGTCTCCATATCACGACGGTATTTTCTGCCACTGCGACCAATGTCGTGGGACAAAGAATCGCTTTCCGGAAAAAGAAATGCTTGACGAGTTCGTCGGACTCGCCCGCAAACTTCGACCCGAGTTGCAGATTATCCGCGTCACCAACACGCCGATTCCGGATCAAGCAACCGGGCGGAGTATTGCGGAGCATCTCCAGAATATCGCCGAGAAAGTGGATATCACCATCAACACTCATCGTGACCGCACTCACCGAGCACGCTGGCACGACTTGGGCGCCGGGTATGGAACCTACTTGCGCACATTTCGTTCTGCCCTGAAAGGGAACAACACAAAAGAGGAACTCGAGTTTCTCTACAAAGATTTTCAATTGAGTTCCGATCGAGGTGTCACTGCTCACGGGTTTTGTTACCGGTTCTACAACGGACGTTTCGGCAGCTTTAAGACGCAAGTGGACCGCTTGAAAATCGCACAGAATCCGCACACCGTCGGGCCACTCTCTCTCGCTTTGGTCGCGGAAGCCGCTTTCGAACCCGTACCATCCCCCGATCGGCGCCTTCATAAGCTCATACGGATCGCAGACCTGACAATTCATGACTATCCGCGCGTTGGCAAGTTTGATCCCGAGGAACTTGGCACAGCAACGGTTGTAGCCACACCGCGAGTTATCGGCACCCACCCTCCCGGGACTGCGGCGACCGGCAAGCCGTCCAGTCAATTCTTCCGACGCCAGTATCACAAACCAGATCTCAGCTTCTGCATCTCCCAAGTGTGTGTTGATTTTGATGGAGACGGACGGCGGGAGCTGCTGTTTGCGTCACGCAAAACTAAGCAACTGCAAATGCTCAACGCTGCTGATGGAACGGTTGTCTGGAGCAAGAAACTTGCGGGTGCCCAGCAGAGCATTTCGGCTTACGATTTGGACAATGATGGCGACTATGAAATTCTCTATTCGGTCTCCAGTCCCGGCCGATTGTACGTACTCGATCACACCGGCAATGTGCTCCGTCAATGGGACTCCGGCGACAACAAGCTAGGCAACTCGGCGGTGATTGTGGATGCCGATGGCGACGGGCAACTCGATGGGCTTTTCGGTTCGCGATACAAATACTTGATGCGGCTGAACATGGCGGACCTGACGCTCTCAGAGAGACGTTCAGGCTGGGTTCAATGCGGTTGCCAAACTACGGCGATGGATGTGGACCGCGACGGTCGCTGGGACTTCTTTGCCGGTACTGGCGACGACTCCAACGGTAAAGGCGTTCTGCACCGTTACGATCCGGTCACGCTGAAGACGGTCTGGTCGTACAAAACCAACGACAACGCATCGAGTGCCGATCCGGTGCTGGTGGATATCGACGGCGACGGACAAGTCGAAGTCATCAAGTCCGTAGATAACTACGCCAAAGACGACGCCCACGATGCCATCTACGCTTTTGAGACCGACGGCACAATGCTGTGGAAAACGACCGGTTTTTCGGGAGAGGATTCGCCCAACGTGGCCGATCTGGATGGCGACGGCGAAGTGGAGATCGTCGGCATGACGTTCGGTGGCGAGGTCTATTGCCTCGACTCGAAAGGCCGCATCAAGTGGCGCAAAGACCTGCGTCCGAAACTCAGCGACAGCGACGCGCACGCTTATCTGACGCCGATCCTCTGCGATGTCGATGGCGACCGCGAATTGGAGATCCTGGCGCTCACCAACGGTGGCTATTTCGATGGATCGACAAAGCCTGACAACAACCACATGTCGGCTCCCGCGATTATTTTTGCTCTCTCCGCTGACGGAGAGATTCTCGACCGCTTTGAAGTCGGCGGACCGCGCTACTGGGGCGCTGCGTTTGCCTGCAACGTGGACGACGATCCGCTGCTGGAAATTGTGGTTGCGGGCAGTGGCGGCCTGGACGTTATCGAGACGAAAGGCATCGGCGCGAACACGGAACATTTTCAACGCCGCTGCAATTATCAACGCCTCAACGTCGTGCCGTGGGCTTACGAAGACTCCTACTTCATCTACCGTGGCAACAAAGATGGCGTCGTCAACCTGACTGACAACCTTGTGCTTGCCAAAGTGGAAGGTCATTACAAGTCGTCCGGCACCTTCACCACAGATTTGCTAACACTGCCACCCGGTTGTGTGTTTGATGGAATCACGTATGAGTCTCTCGCGCCGAGCGGCACAGCGATCCGGCTGACGATTCTTGATGCTGCGGGCAAGACGTTGCACGACACCGTCACGAGTGGTACCGAACTTAATCTCTCGCAACCAGTTCGGCTGCGTTTTCAGCTTTCCACAACGGACACAGCCAAAACACCAACGCTCGACGCTTATCGACTCGAATTCCGGTATCCTGTAAATGATCGACAATAGAGTCGATTGTCGATCAAACAGAACGGTTCATGAGCGAAACTGAGGGACACGAAAACAAGCCCCAGATCGTCTCATTCACGATCGTGACACAATGTTCAGCAAAGCGTTCACACAGGCACTGAAAAACCGAGGAGTTCATACGAATCCACTGCCGATAGCGAGTCCCAACTTGAACGGCAGATGTGAGCGGAATATCAAAACGATTAAGTTAGAATGCTTGGCGAAATTCGTGATCTTTGGTAAACGGCATTTGGATCATCTCGTGGAAGAGTTTGTAGATTATTACAACCACCATCGCAGTCACATGGAACGGGATCGCTTACCGCCAATACTGGAGATTCCTGATGAAGTCGAGAAGCATTCATTCGAACAGGTCAAAGTGAAATCGTTCGTTGGTGGGCTGGTAAAATCGTTTGAAAGGAAAGTGGCGTAGGTCTTCTCAAAACGTTTCTTCTTAAACTTCAATCTACTCCTCATTATCCATTTTTGAGTGGAAGGTGCGTCGATATTTTCGCCGAATTTGACGGGTTGAATTCTGTTGCTCAGTTTTGAAAGCGGTTTTGTAAACCGAAGATCAACTTAAACAACGAGTTAACATCGAATTCATCTATTGAACAGGAGGATCATGGTGACTCTGAGATTCCGAAGAGTGTTCTCAGTGTCGTATTGATAAACACACAGCACGCCACCGATGACGTGCTGTGTGAAAACCAGAAAGGAATTGCATAGCCTAGCTTATTGCTTCAGCTGATCTTTCGGTGCTTTTCCGATTGGCCACAATTCGTAACGTCTAACGAACATTTCAGCCTGTTCGGTTTGCAGAAGCAGTTTTCCGAAATCGGGCTTTGCCTCGAAAGCTTCGTTGACGACAACACCATTGACCATATAAATCAAGTGTCCGCCATCTGCGATCACTTCCATCCGAGTCCATTCGCCGAATGGACTCTCGACGTCATCTTTTCCTCGGAAGTTGATCTCATCAACCCAGTCCACATCTCGTCCAAACCAGTTGATGCGTCCACTGGAGAGTGTGATTCGATCTCCGCCTTTCTTCCAGACTTTTTCGCCGTCTCGGTCCTTTGTAATTTCTGCCGTCAAGGAAGTCGGAAGAACCTGACCTGTGATAGGATCAGAGCCCGTCAACACAAGAATGTCACCGACTCCACCTTCAATGATCTGGGCTTCAATTGATGCCATCCAAGTTTTTGCATAACCACCATCCGGTCCCCAGCAATGGACTAAGAGACCAGAGTCACGTGTCCGATCGACTCGATTTCCCCAAGTTTTCTCGCCCCACTTGAATTCAAGAATGAGATGGTAGTCACGATAAGATTCATTCGTGATCAGTCCGCCGTAACCATCACCTGAAATATGGATCATGCCATCATG
>JAJDEL010000591.1 GCA_029259835.1 Planctomicrobium sp.
GACTTACGGACTGGGCAGCGAAAATGAAAACCTGCCTGGCTTCATTTCCATGTGCCCTGGCGGACTGCCTATTAAAGGCAATGAAAACTGGCAGTCCTCCTTCCTGCCCGGCGCTTATCAGGGAACTTATATTGATTCAAATCAACAGGAAATCAGCCGCTTGATCGAAAACATTGACCACCCGCAACTTGGCGATGTTGATCAACGACGACAACTCAATCTGCTCGAACGATGGAACAATCGACATAAGACCGCTCGTCTCGATGACCGCCTGAACGCCCGTATTCAGTCCTACGAACTGGCTTACCGCATGCAGGCGGAAGCCAGTGACGCCTTCGACATTTCACACGAACCTAAGCATATCCGCGAAGCTTACGGCACTGAGGTGCACGGAAGACAGACCCTCATCGCACGACGTCTGCTAGAACGAGGTGTGCGCTATGTGCAGCTCTGGCATGGCAAAGGCCAACCCTGGGACAATCACGAAAAAATCGAAGCCACCCATCGCAAAAATGCAGCTCAAATCGATCAACCTATTTCAGCTTTGCTGACCGACTTAAAACAACGGGGCATGTTGGAGGATACGCTGGTTTTGTGGGGCGGTGAATTTGGTCGCACTCCGACTGTAGAACTCGCCGGCGGAAAATCAAAACTCGGCAGGGATCACAATCACTATGGCTTCAGCGTCTGGATGGCAGGCGGCGGAATCAAAGGTGGAACCGTATACGGAGCCACCGACGAATTTGGATTCAAAGCAGTCGAAAACCCGGTCAGCGTACACGACCTGCACGCCACCATGCTGCACCTTCTCGGCCTGGATCACGAGCGACTGACTTACCGTTACGCCGGCCGTGATTTCCGCCTGACCGACGTGCATGGAAAAGTTGTGGAAGAGATTATTGCTTAGTTGTTGCACACTGCATCATCAAAACTCTTTGCGGCTGTCCAAGAGAAGTGTCACAGGGCCGTCGTTGACGAGGGTGACGTCCATGTGTTTCTGAAAGCGTCCGGTTTCCGTAGCGATTCCTTGTGCGCGGAGTTCAGCGACGAAGCCTTCGTAGAGAGGCTTGGCGACTTCCGGTCGAGCAGCTTCGATAAAACTGGGGCGGCGACCTTTGCGACAATCGCCGAACAGGGTGAACTGACTGATCACTAACATGCTGCCACCGTCCTCAACGATGGAACAGTTCATTTTTCCATCGGCATCTTCAAAAACACGCAAGCCGATCAGCTTGTTCGTTAAGTAATTGACATCATCGCGTGTGTCGCTACCAGTGATTCCAAGAAAGACAACGAAGCCACGTTCAATCTGACCGACGACTTCACAATCGACAGTCACACTCGCGGATGAAACACGTTGAACAACAATTCGCATATGAATGAAGAGGTGTTGAAGAAAAAGTAATTGAGGCACAAAGGACACGGAGATTGTAGGGCAGGCTCCCGCCTGCCTTCCTCGAACTGACACTATGCGTTCGGATTGGCAAGGGCACATGCGAACTCGAGCCGGACGGTCACTTTGCCGGCGACGGAGACTTTGCCTTTCATGAAGAAGGCGTTCGCAAGTTGTTCCGTCAGTTCGACTTCGATGTCGAGCGTCTCGCCAGGCCGAACCAGTTTGCGAAACTGAACGTTGTTGAGTCGCGTGACGACCGGGATTTCCTCTGTGTTGGTCTCGATCTTCTGGGCGATCAATACGGCGCCAGCCTGAAATGCTGCTTCACATTGTAAAACGCCTGGGAGCACAGGGAAGTTCGGATAGTGCCCGCGAAAGACATCGAGTTCTTCAGTCACCGTTGTACGGGCATGGATGTGTGTATCGCCGATGTCGATGACTTCATTGAGCCACAGGAACGGATCACGATGCGGTATGAATTCTTTGATTTGGTCCTGCGTTAAGCTTTTCACGATCACTCTCACCGTCGATTGATTCTGTACTGTTAATGGCCTTGGAGAGATGATCGTAGAGCGTGCCGCAGCAAGCAACAACGGATGAACGACAAGGAATTGGCAAGAATTACGACGAGCCAGTTAATCGATGTTTCGCACTGGCATGTCGACAAATCGCCGTCGTAGTGGGCTGAGCATCTTTCTGTTTGCCTGAGGCGCGAGTGGAATTTGTACTCGCAAGAAAGCCCAAGTTTGGTCGTCTCGAATATCATCCGATGTGTATTCCACTCCGGCATTCAGCCGTGATTGATTTCCGAGAAAAGGTAAATCGTAGCTGCGAAATTCAAGCCGAGTGCTGGGACCACTGATTCTGCTGAACCCGCTGGCATCGTTATCGAATTTGTAATAACCGACAAACCAACGAACTTCCTGGGTATCATATCGCCCCCAATGCAAAATGCGTTTGCCGACTTCAACATTAAAGCCTCGCGCGGCCCGTTCTTCAAAAACGTTACTCACAATGGTTCCGTTCGAAACCCCATTCAATAGGTTTGAGTTCTTGCCACCTTCGTTGGGGAAATAACCGTTGATCCGGAGGTCCCACTCCTCGGAGAGTAATTCCATTCCGGTTGTGAATTGGTTGAAACGGTTTCGTTGATTTGTTTTTCGCAGGTCGTAGTAGCCGTAGACTCCAAAGATCCAATCTGGACTCAACAGCGTTCTGTATCCAATTCCGAACTGACCTTCGTTCGCTTCGTCGTCATCAAATCGACCGCGTACGTCTCCGAAGAGAAGCTCCAAATCGTCCTGCCAAATCGGGAGGAACGCGCGAATGTCTGTGAGTGTCCGATCAGTACCGCCTTTGACTCCCAGTACAACGACTGGAGAAATTTCGTCGTAGTCATAGCAAAAATCACCATCCGAACACTCCAGTTCCTGGCAGTTTTCGCAGACATATCCTTGGTCATAAAACGGAAGTTCGCTGGGAGCACCCTCGATCGGCTGTTGATTCACCTTGCTCACGGACTCCTCGATAGGAGGTGGCGGAGCCATAGCAGGAGGGGAAGATTCATCACTCGAAATTGTTTCAATTTGAGTCGTCTGCGGAAGCGGTGGAAGCGTGAAGTCGTTGAGCAGTGCCGGTTCCGCGAGAGCCTCGGCGGGTGGCGGCACCGTAAAAGTTTCTTCAACAACAGT
>JAJDEL010000592.1 GCA_029259835.1 Planctomicrobium sp.
GCTTCTCAAGGATCAATTGCACTGCCAACATGCCGATCAGCGAACCTTTAGGGATGGGATGCACAACCCAATCGACACCTGACTCAAGTTGCCAAATCATCCCTGCCCAACCGCTGAGCGCGAGTAGAGACTGGGTCAGGAATTCTTTGCGGTCCTCTTGCCGAATACCGAGCTCACGGAGCGAGGCTTCGATCGAATCTGCTGCTGATGTATTCTCCTTGCTCAGAACTCTCAATTCTTCGGACAGCTGCCGTAACCAGCGTTCACTACCGCTTGACGGAAGCGAATACAGAGCAAGGAACGATTCGTAAAAACCCTGATTTCGATTCGGTAGTATCCAGTCTGAATAACCCTGATCGACATATGCCGCACAAAATCGAATCAATAACTCGTGAACATTACGGTCGATGTCTTCACCAGTCGCATGCAGCAGCAAGTCACGTGGACGGACGAACGATGCTTGTTGGGCGGATGCAGGAAAGGATCGGACGCCATTGAGACATATTCTCCAGAGGAGATGGAGTGAAAAAGACTCCCGCTTCGAATCCTTCCATTTCGAAGAGTCTCCGCCGAACTTCGTCAGTAAATCATTCAAATCAATACGTGAGTCACTCGTGCGATCAGATTCTTGCAGCCACTTTTGGGCTGCCATGGTGATGCGAGTGCGGTTGATTTCCGTCGCTTTTTCGCAAAATCGATCCAACGCGTCGGTCTCAGCAACAATCCATCTCAATTCCGCGTCCGGCCCAATATGAATAGAGTGTCGCAACATTGCGAATCGAATCTCGGTACGAGTCCCTAATCCATTTATCTCGTCATTTCGGTACTCTCCTAGATCGTCTTGGACTGCGATTTCGAGTTCATGATCCGTAATTCGACCAGCGGCATACAGACGGCGATATTCCGCCTCCAACAAATACGGCTCGGCGTGGTATCGGTCAGATCCACTCTTAACAGCGTCGTGAAACGACTGCGTCTCAAACGCATGTAGTGTGTTGTGGTGGACGAATACCTCTATCGGTCCCTGGGCGGGGAGCAAGTGGGCTGCATGTTCGATTATGTACTGCAACTCAATAGCAGCCACGTCTTTTTCTGTACTGACTGCTGTTTGAGCATTCTTTGCTAGCGCTGCCAAGGAGTGCCTCTGAAATTTAAAGCCATTATTTCTGTATGGCTCCATTCCCCGATACACGGGTTCTGGAGACGGAATAGATAGAAGCGCCACTAAGGCAAGCCGCGTGCCATATCGTGAGATGTTCGTTATCGTTGGAAGCTATCGGGTAGAAAGCAAACACGATTTTTCAGCTCGTTCACTTTGGTCGCACTAGCCAAGATGCAAGATGAGGGTAACCAGCTGTGTATCGGAATGGTTGCAGTGAACCGGGAACGGGAGTGCAATAACTTGCAGGTTGCATGCAAGTTATTGCACTCACCTTACAGGTGGAGTTTAGGAAGTCAGTGCAGTCCATTCATGTCTTTCTGCTGATGAGTAGAATCGGTAAGTGTGAGATTTTTGGCGATTGGTGTTGAGTAATCGCCTTATCCTCTGTTTGTGGGAGATGTTAATCATTCGATTTTGGCGCAAAGGGTTTGCCGCTTGGTAGGTCGTGAGTTCTTTCGCTCACGCGTTGAAAATTTGTCGAGGTCAACCTAAATATTGACATCCGCAGACAGAGGGTCCACATAGACAAATTGAATCAAACCGTTTCGAACCAGTGATGCTAATGGCTCACCGCGAGCGAGGGCAGACGTGACAGACTGTTGCGATGATTCGACGATAACCAGCAATCGTAAAGGGACATGGCTCTCAACTATTGGCCAAGGTAGGCCGATTAGAAGATCAGAACATTGGCCCTGCATTACTCCAAGTGGCGAAGATGCTCGCCATGGCAGAGTGTTACCGGTGTTAAATGATTTTGGAACGACACAGAAATGGAACGCGACTTCGAACAGGAATGTCTGACGTTCGAGATTTGCGGCTTCGAAGTCGTGCTGTCGCATCAAACCCGTAACGGCATCCTGAGATTTCTCCGACAAGTCGTACTTCCATTGTATTCCGTCACTGCTTGATGAATTGAAACGGTCGACGTTATCGGTCATAATCATTTCGGCAGTCAGCTTGGCGATGAATGCTCAAAATACGTGTGAATCTCAGGGGGATGAAATGATGATTGAACTTGAAACATCACTACACCAATTCAATCCTGACCACTTCGGTACAATCAACGATTTCCTGTCGACATCAGACAGCAACGAACGCGACACGCTGATGTTAGCCTGCGCCGACCACGGCACGGCACCGGACAATGTCTCATTTGCCGGCCCGAACCGATTCTTCATTCTACAGCATCTGGCCGCATGCGTTCCGCGACCCAAGGACAACGAAATCGACAATTCGTTCGGAGCCATTATGATTGGCTTCGAAAACTTCGACATCCGTCACGCGGTTGTTTGTGGTCATCTCGGCTGTGGAATCATTCCAAATTGGTTCAAAAACACGAAAATACGTGATCCCATTGGCCTGTGCGATCGCTTCCGTTCAACAACCGTTAAGGCAGTTGATGAAGCATATCCAGAACTGACAGATCAGGATTACATCGAACGTCTCATCTGCGAACACACTATTTTTCAGTTGGAAAACCTACAGTCGCATCCATTCATTCGCGAGAAGCTCGATGCCAACGAATTGAAGCTACACCTGTGGGTCGTCAACGACCAGACCGCACAAGTCCTTACCTACAATCCACACTGCGGCGACCTCGTACCCATCGGGGAAATGCGATGAACATCCACGACTCGCGACAGCCTTTGTCCTAATGATGGCATCGACAGTTCTGGCAGGCATATCGATTCTGCATTGCGTTCGCAATGATTGCCGGTGCCCCTTCCTATCGAATAGATGTTTTCGTCGTCGAGCCTTTGTTTGAATCGAGCTTCGGTTTGCAAACCCTCCACGCAGAAACTGAGCAGCAGAATTAAATCCTTCCAATAACATACGAGAAAACAGACACGCTTCTCACGAAAAGATTGACCATGAGGAAGCGGGTAGAAAAGCACGAGAAGATTAATTGAGACGAAATACGCGGTCCTCCGTTCGCACGATTTTACCTCAACTTGGTAAAGTGACAGCTTCTCGACTTCCTCTGAGATTTCGCGAATTGGTGGCAAGTGGTGCCTTTCCATGTGGCTGCGATGGTGGTTGTAATAGTCGACAAGTTCAGCCACGAAATAATCGAGATGACGCTTAGCAAAGATTACAAATTTCTCCTGGCATTCCAGCTTAATTGTTTCGATGAATCGCTCTCATCTTTCTTTCAAATTGGGGCTGGAACTCCTCTGTTCTTGAGCGTCCGAGTGAATTCCTTACTGAATTTCGTATCCCAATCGCGAATCACAATCTCCCGCTTGTGATCACGTCCAGGCTCAATCAAATGGCGTAAAGCCAGGTAACGGTTGTTTCGGTCAGTGGCGGTGGTCGATTGCTGCGCGAGGTCCAGCGTAGGCACGGAGTTCCCAGTGTCGTCTTACGGGGTAAGGGTGTGGCGATCCATGCAGAGCCTCACAAGCGCCGTGATTGTTCGGATGGAGTAACGACCAACAATGTATGCGACATTCCAGATTCGAATTAACGACCAAGAAATGCGTAACTCGTACCCGAATTCGGGTCTCTGGCCGAGTGGAATGCCTGAGAAGCGGCGAATAGCATCAAGACTAGCTAGAATCAGCAGAAATGAGCTGTGCAAATGTTTGCAGATCGAATACAAACGGTTGCAGGAGCCGAAATAACTAAATAGAAGGGATCAACCAATGCAGAAGCTTGTCGACGGAATTCACAAGTTCCAACGAGAGTCTTTTAGTCAAGACCAAAAACTTTTCGAGACACTCGCTGATGGCCAGAATCCGCTGGCCCTGTTCATTACTTGCTCCGATTCGCGTATCGACCCTAGTCGGTTGACTCAGACTAAGCCTGGCGAACTGTTTATTCAGCGGACCGCTGGAAACATCGTACCTCCCTACGGTTCGGTCTTCGCTGGCGAAGCAGCGACAATCGAGTATGCCGTAATGGCGCTAAATATTCGTGACATTGTGATTTGCGGCCATTCGCACTGTGGGGCGATGGGAGGTTTACTTGATCCTGATGCCATCGAAAACATGCCGGCTGTAAAGGCTTATCTCGAACACGCTGAGTCGACGCGACGCATTGTCAAAGAGAATTACTCACACCTCACCGACCCGGAAAAGCGTCTGACGCTGACAGTCGAGGAAAACGTTCTCGTTCAATTAGAAAGCCTGCGAACGCATCCTTCGGTTGCGGCGGCCGTCGGTCGAAACGAATTGAAACTGCACGGCTGGGTCTACAAATTCGAGACCGGCGATGTATTTGCCTTTAACCCAGACGAACATCAATTCGTTCCCCTCGCTGACATCTCACCACCAGAAACCGAACCCGACCGAACACTGCCGCCGATCTAGATGGGCTGGACGCCAGACTGAATTTCTCAAACCACAGATCAACTCTGATTTACCTGAATCTGTTCGGCGCC
>JAJDEL010000593.1 GCA_029259835.1 Planctomicrobium sp.
CCAGACAGGCCCTTCAGTCCAGATGTAACCGCTGGAGATCACTTTCAGTTTCGCATCTTTCGCAATCAGCTTCCCGAGCGCGGAGTCGTATTCAATGCGTTCGCCAAGCTCTGGAAAGTTTGTCGTGTCTTGTGCGAAGACTGATGTCGCACAGAGTAGGAGGGCCGCGACATTCGCCAGAAGAATTCTCATCGGTGTAGTCCTTTCGAAGAAGTCGTTACGTGCGATTATTATTCAAAACTGTTTTTCGGCATCGAGAATGATTTCGTAAGCCGCTTGAGAATCTTCCGCTTCTCGTATCTCTGGAAGAAAGTCAGGCAACTGAACCATCCGGGCCAGCCGGGCAATCACTTGCAGGTGAGTACGAGTATCCTGACACAACACCAGGAAGAAACAATCAGTGAGTGAATTATTGCTCGCACCAAAGTGGAGTCCGCTTAATGTGCGCCCAAAGGCAACCAGCGGTTCGCCAATTGCTTCTGGAACGGGAGAGCGAGGGTGGGGGATGGCGACACCGTTGTCGAACGCTGTCGACCGCAGTTTCTCTCGTTCCTGGACTGCTTTGAGGATATTCGCAGGTTCCCAAACTTGCCATGTTCGTCCGGCAACTTCAATGAGAGATTCCAGGACAGATCGTTTCGTTCGTGCTTCGAGAGGAACTTGCACCAGTTCCGGTTTCAGCAACGAAGAGACCGGAATTTCCGCTGTCACTTCAGGTGATGCCTGCGCCACTTCCAGTGCCGCTAACTGGCTGTCCGAATATTCACGCATCTCTTGTTCAAGCCATTGCGTGATTTCGGCGGCATGAAATTGCCAGTCACCTGCTCGTTTATGTGCAGGGATTCGACCTCGGCTTGCAAGCCGTTCAATTTCGCGACGATCTCGCCCAAGTTGGCGAGCCAATTCATCGAGTGAGTACCATTCGTAGGCCATGAGGAAATTCGAGGTGGGACACGACGGTGGGAAAAAGAGTTCTGGCCGGAACTCGAAATGAATCAGATGCCTGACACGGTGGCTCTGAACTCATTAGAGAATAGAGTCGCCTGTGACCTGAGACAACGTTCAATTAAATCGTGATGATCCATTTTCCACAAGTCACGTGACCAAACTTCTGTCTCATACCACCCATCGTAACCTGCCGATTCGAGTGCTGAGATCATCTCCCGAAGTGGTAAGCGGCCTTCCCCAGGGATTTCTCGGTCGTTTTCACCCCGGGGAGATTCGGATCGGTCAGAGAGATGAACGACTCCTACATGCCTGACAATGTCCTTGAGTCTCGTGCAGATCTCATCCTCATCGCCTAAGTGATATGCCCCAAATGCGAGCTTCAGAGCGGGGTGATTCACGCGCTCGATCAGTTCCAGAGCATCGTCGAGAGTATGGATGAATGACCAGTTTTTGTGATACACAGTGTGCATCGGTTGTAACGCAATCCCAACATCGTAGCTCGCCGCCAGGTCGGCGAGCTCTCGAAGGGAATCGCAAGCCAGCCTGCGAGCATGTGAATCAATGTGCCCATTTTGGGGACCTGTCAACACAGTGACTGCCGGTGCACGAAGTTGTCCGGCAACTCGAATGGCTCGCTTCGCTTCCAGGGTCACCGCATCAATGCCGAAGCCGTTGTGTCCAGTAAAACCACCAACCCAGCCGACGCTGGAAACTTTCATTCCAGACCGACGAATCGCCCGCACTCCACGTTGGACTCCGCATTCCAGAAGTTTTCGCCAACTGACTCCCATCGCAGGCAGATTCCAAAGTTGGTATGCCTCCAGATCTTCATCAAGAGTCCAGCGAATTGTCGTCAACTGATTCAATGCAATTCGGTGCGCGAGATCGCATGATCCATTGAGATGAGGTGTCGCTGTGTTCTGTTCAGGAAGGCTTTGCAAATGATTGGTGTCCGAATCCGTCGCTGTTAAAATCGATTCCGTCACCTGCGAGTTTTCGCGCGATGAAGATGTTTGCGGTTTATACACGTCAACAAACCTGTCGAAAAGAAATGAAATATCACAGTAGAAATGAATTGTGCAAGACACAAAGAGAACCTTCGCGTCAGCAATCTCAAGCCCGTTCATTCATCCAGCGGCATTCAATTCGACATTCGAATTATTCGCAACATTGACCCAAACGTGAACATGTGGAGCCCCTCGATAGTGCCAAACAACTGATGGTCCTTCCAAGCGCCAAAGATCCCAAACACCATCGCCGCCCAGATCGTCCTCTTGGTAGAACGAGATCGAACATGCGTCCAAGCCTCCTTGTTCTTTCAAGCATTGAGTCGCTTCATCCCGGTCAGAGACCCGGTAAGGATCCAGGAGCGTCGCCAGCACACCCTGCATGTGTTCTTTCTGATCAGCAGAAAGGTCTGCGACTTGAATTCCAGTGCGTTTTCCGTTCATTCCTTGAAAACCGACTTCCCATTCGAACGGAGCAGTCTTGATCAACGCTTTCTTCCGCTGCTTGCCATCGAGCATCTCGTAAAGTTTGTTCGCTTTCACGGCCTGTGGCCAAAAGACATTTCCAGGATGATCTGGCTTCTCATTGAAACCTTGCGCCGCATGTCCGTAGAAAATTGGACCACCAAAGGCAACATGCTCGGAACTGTTCCCATCGCAACGGACTGTCAGATGACGCCCGGTCATGACGAGTTCAAACTTGCCTTCGCTCGGATTTCCGAAGATCGCAATCGTTTGCTGCTTGCCGTAGCCGCCAGCATCGTCCTTGAGTTGTTTGCGAATTCGGTTGTGCCATTCTTTGTTATAGAGACCAAAGAACATTGCTTCGATCATGTCTTGTTGATCTTTGGAGTAGAACTTCCCTCCAACATTCAAACGCTTGCGGTCCGTAATGCTCCAGTTATTTGAAACATGCGTCCGCAGCAAGCCGCGATCATCTTTGTGATCCCAATCGAAGCAGACGTCTTTCTTTTGCCCAGCAGTAAGCGATTCGTAAAGCTTTTTGACGAGTTGTTCAGACTTTGGTTCTTGACTCGTTTCTGCAACGCAGTGATCAGGCAGGAGAGTACTTGCCATTCCGGCAGCGGCAACTGCACCGGTCGTTCGAACGAAATCTCGTCGATTGAACTTCAACTGGCTTTCGCGAGGGACACCCTGTTCATCAAACTGGAAAGACATTAGCGACGCTCCCAAAGAATAAAATTTCTCTTCACCTGCGCATCAGTATGCCTCTGGTACTTGAAAAATACTATGACAGATCAGAATTTTTCAGAGAGAATTTTTCATTGCTCTTTTTTGGGTCGATCACTCTTGACGAATCAAAAAGTCGGCGCAGACACGGAAAGGGTTCCTGAGTGGAAGACCTGCCTCAGGCAGAGAAGTATTCACTCATTGAAAATGAATCTCAATCACCGATACCAAGATTACTTTCGATGTCACGCGCTTTCGACGACACAAAAACATTTCGCAGTTTGAGTGGATCGAGAATTTTCTGAGGGTTATGT
>JAJDEL010000594.1 GCA_029259835.1 Planctomicrobium sp.
GATATTTACGACTTACACACTGGACAGCTTTCCGGCTCGTTCACTCCGGAAGGAAAGGTGAAGGTCTCGGAATTGGAAGCCCTGGGTTTTTCCCGAGACGGTACTCAACTTGCAGCGGTCTATGGAGTTGATATTTACACGGCCCCCGCGAGAAAATATTCGAGGATGCTGGTCTGGGATCTCAAAACCGGCAAGGCAACAGCTGATGTCGAGATTGAACCTCGGCTCAAAGAACAACTCAAGCCGGTCTACAAGTCGCATACACTGGAGTCCTTGCCCGGCGGAGATCGCTGGCTGGCACATTCGCTGGGGATTATCGATGTTGCCGCCGGTCAATTGATCTATAGCTTCCCGAAGCAGAGCAGTGTTGATCTTGTTCCATCGCGAAAAGTGATGGGATCAACTTGGGTACTGGCTGCGACAACCGACGGTGGCGACCCACGACTGGAACAAACCACGTTCACTCAGGAAGAACTCCTCGCCGGTGTGAAGTCCGCCGCAGCCGGTGGATTTCCCAGTGATGCCAGCATGCCTCCACTCTCGCCAAGTGATCCAGATCAGGCTGCCGATGCTCTGGCAATCAAGCAATGGACAGCAAAAATTGATTCGCTACAAACAGAGCCTCTCTCGGCATCGATCAAGATTTCTGCAGCAGGAACAGTACGAGACGTCGCTTTGTCTCGCTCTAAAAGCCCAATCATTGCAATCAGATCTGGCATCGATGAAAACCTCAACGAACCTCAAATTCTCTCCTATGAACGCGATAAAAAAATCTATGCCGACAGAGGCTTGGAGTTAAAGAAGCCTCAACCTGTTGCAAAGGAAACAGAACTGCGGACCTACAACACTGAAGGCGAACAACTCGCGAATTTTCGAGTGCCATTTTCTGCCCAACTCCACAGCATTTCACCAGATGGAAAGTTTGTCCTCCTTGAACAACATCGCACGAACGGACGACTGGATGTCTATGAAGCCAATGGTGAAGGAAAACATCTCGCCGGCTGGCGTCCGTTTCGATCTGAATCAGACAAGAATCATCGAGAACTCAAACGAGTCGATTTTCTCGATTCAGAGCACGTTGCAACACTCAACACGAACTACAAACTGGTTGTCTGGAAACTACCGCAAGTTGAGGCCATCTGGAAACTCGACGAAGTCACCGACTTCACCGTTTCTCCTGGTGGAAATCTGTTGATGGCTGTTCGTGGTGGCATCCTCGGTGGAAAAAAATTGGCAGTTTTTGACAGTCTCTCTGGTGACGGGCAGGGGGAAATTGAACTCACGAGCAAAGCGAAATCTATTGCTTTCCATCCCAATGGAAGCCTACTTGCAGTCTCTTTGGATTCTGAGGCGAACAAAACAATTCAAATCATCGACATGGAAAACGGACAAGCTCTTGAAGATTTCCCTATTCCTGTCGAAGCGAGTTCAATCGCCTGGACCGGGCCAGACAATCTCCTTCTCAACGGAACCCAGCTTGTCAACCGCCCGCTACAATCTGTTGTCTGGAATTACAACACCGAAAAGGTACTTCTGCCAAGAAATCAAATTGCAGAGCAATTGAGTTTCGTTCATCTCACCGGAAGTCGGCCTGCGGTTCGCACGGTCGATATTCCAGGTAAAAAAGTCGCAACAAAACTGGATCCGAACCGTTTAGCCGATCAGGCAATGCTCAAACCGGGAGACTCTGTGAAACTGGTCGTACAGGTTTCATCGGACGCACTTCTTAAGTCCATTGACGGGTCAGCCTCAGAACTGCTGACTGGACAACTGCAAGTGGCAGAGTCAAAAGTAGACGAGAATTCTGCCATTACTTTGACGGTTTTAATCGCAGTAAAACCCGAAGGATCGACAACACTTTCTAAAATTGGTGATCGTTCCGTTTCCGAATCAGTTGTCCGTAAGGCGATTACAGTTGATTTTGTCTACGCATCACAAGGGAAAGAACTCTGGAAGTCAACACGCCGTGCAGGCAATCTTGATCGTCTTCTCGTACGGCTGAAACCTGGACAATCTGCCCAAGCAGCGATCGACGAACAAATGATCGAAAGAGCAGAGTCAATTCTCAAAACCATGAAACTGCCCAAGTTCATCTTCGGCGAGGACGCCAGCAAGGGATTAGGGACGTCGACACTCTTCGAGTAATTGATTTGATCTGCATCAGCCGCTGGGTGAAACTCCAATGGCATCGACTTTGTCTCTACTCCGAAGGAGTTTCAGCGAATAGCCGATGGTTGGGTTCGCTCTCATCCGGCGGTGGCGCTACACTGACCGTCGGCTAATCGCTGCGACCCTTCCGGAATCAAATTCGCACAAAGTAGATGCCATTGAGCGCAAGCTCCGGTGAAGAGAGCGAACCGTATTCAGATCCGGGGCTACCGCCCAAACGGCTCATGCTTGGAATACGAATGGGGCAGATCCTGGAATGCTGAGACGAGTCCCAACCTACAAGCTAGAGTTCTAAAACAATGGATAGATGAACGGGGCGGCGGCGGAACTGCTGAGCCAGACGGCGACGCCAATCAGAGCTAGAGCTAGCAAAATCGGGACGAGCCACCAGGCTTTGTTCTCGCGCAAGAACCAAATAAACTCTTCCACGATGCCGACTTGATCTTCGCCTGCTGCCTCTTCAAATGATTTCACATCCTCACTCTCCGCAGGAGGGGATTCGGGTTTTGATTCCGGAGAAGGTGTATCATTCATGATAATTTGCTCATCGTCGAATCGACTCTATTTTGTAAACTCTATCGCTCAAAATTGCCGGAAGTAACTCTCGGGCGGCTTATTCGCGTCTCGCTCTTCCCAATACGTCTCTGCGTCTGTGTCATACTTACGCTGCATCGGATCGCCTGCCTGACGTGTTCTCCATAAACCGATCGGAGTCACAACGAAATAGTACACGACCGCCATCATCAGATGCGAGACAGTCCAGCCAATCGGGAAGACAGCAACCATCCAGCCAACGTAAATCGGGCGAATCCATTTCGGCTGTGCGATACCCATCACGCCGACAACGGTAGAGACAGCGACCATCAGACTGACAACCGAAGTCGAGACACCTTTTTTCGATAGCAGGTAGGCAATCACGCTGAAAAAGATGACCTGTAAACCGGCAAAGATGCGGAGGTCTTTCTCGGTCGGATCACCAATTGTGTCGGAAAGTTTCATGGGAATTTCATCAGTCAGGAAATGCTGGGTCGAGACCCAGCCTACTTTTAGTCCAATTCGAATTGTGCGAGATAGTCATCGGCGTGGTGTTCTTTTCGCTGTGGCTGTAGCTTCTTGAGTAAGACGACATTTCCGATCACGAGGACATCCATATCGGTTCCCATGAAGCAGCGGTAAGCATCTTCCGGTGTGCAGACGATGGGTTCGCCGCGAATGTTGAAACTGGTGTTAATTAACAACGGACAACCAGTCTGTTGCTCGAATGCTGAGATCAGCTGGTGGTAAAGCGGATTCCGGTCGGCATCAACTGTTTGCAGACGCGCGGAATTGTCTACGTGCGTGACAGCTGGAATTTCAGACCGAATTTGTTTGAGCTTGTCGAGACCGCTCACTTCAGAGCTATCGACAGTGATGAGTTTCTCTGCGAGAACATCGGCAACAAGCAGCATATACGGGCTGCTTTGATGCGGCTGAATCTCGAAGAACTCCGCTGCTTTTTCGTGCATCACAGAGGGTGCAAACGGACGAAACGACTCACGAAACTTGATCTTCAGATTCATCTTCGATTGCATGTCTCGGTTGCGGGGATCACCCAGAATACTACGGTTGCCCAACGCACGCGGGCCAAATTCCATCCGTCCCTGCATCCAGCCGACGACATTTCCGTCTGCAATGAGTGAGGCAACCCGCTGGCAAAGCTCGGCTTCATCAGCAGCAATTTCGAAGACTGCTTCTTGCTGCTGTAAGAAAGCCGTCGTTTCAGATTTCCCAAACCCAGGTCCAAGTGCGGAACCGCTTTGTGGTTGGACTGGATCAACGATTCGATCTTGACCAAGCAATTGATGCCAGATGAAGAGCGCGGTTCCAAGTGCTCCGCCTGCATCGCCTGCGGCAGGCTGAATCCAGATATTCTCAAACGGTCCTTCGCGAAGAAGTCGCCCATTCGCAACGCAATTCAAGGCAACACCACCGGCCAGGCAGAGGTTTTTCATCCCTGTCGTTTTTTGAACGTGAGCTGCCATCTTGAGCATAATTTCTTCTGTCACAACTTGAACAGAAGCTGCCAGATCCATTTCGCGTTGTGTCAGTTTTGATTCCGACTTGCGTGGTGGACCACCGAAGAGACGGTGGAATTTCGCCGAGGTCATCGTGAGTCCTTGGCAATAGTTGAAGTAGCTCATATCCATTCGAAACGAGCCATCACTTTTGATATCGAGAATTTGATTTCTGATCGCGTCCGCGTAAGTCGGCTCTCCGTAGGGAGCTAAGCCCATCAGTTTGTATTCGCCGGAATTCACTTTGAATCCGCAGTAATAAGTCAATGCGGTGTAGAGCATTCCGAGCGAATGTGGAAAGCGAAGCTGGTGCGGCAGTTCAATGCGATTGCCTCGCCCTGTCCCGAAGCTCGCCGTCGCCCATTCTCCGACACCATCGACGGTCAGGATTGCAGACTCTTCAAATGGAGACGGAAAAAACGCACTCGCGGCGTGGGACTCGTGATGTTCGGTGAATACAAATCTCTTCTTGAATTTCCCATCGAGTCCTTTTCGCATCTCTCGCGGCAAATGAATCTTCTGTTTCATCCACTGCGGAATCGCTTTCGAGAATGACCAAAACCCCTGCGGAGCATATGCCAGATACGTTTGCAAAAGACGATCAAACTTCAAGAGAGGTTTATCGTAA
>JAJDEL010000595.1 GCA_029259835.1 Planctomicrobium sp.
ACAGAACAAGATCGGTTCCAATCTTCACTACAACATCCCGCCGAACATTGGCAAGAAGTTCCGTAAACTCCTGCGCGAGAATTTTTAAGTTCTCATGTTCGACTGCATCATCGATATACAGACGCGAATTAAATTCTTTAATCGCTTCTTCTTCAATATTCAGTAAGGGATCGATCACCTCAAAAGGTTTCAGTAAGGACTGGTCAATTGTCATCTCCATGTCAGGTGGCAATCCCAAACTGACTTTGAAATTATCCAAACTGTCCTGAAGACCACGCTCCAATGCTCGCAAGCGATTCACCGAATTCACTAGAGTTGACTGCAAACTCAGTACGTCCAATCCACTCGAAGCGTTTGGTAGCGAATCTTTCAATATGTCGATCTTCTCTTGAAACGCCGGATCGGGACGAATGTTTCGTAAAATTTTCTCTTCGGCAGGCAACATTAACCCGCGCCAGATGATCCGACGCAGCCGATATTCCAGTTTTCCCTCTAATTCCGGAGGAACCACGAAGTCTTCGCCAAGATCGAGGACTTCGATATTTGAAGAGATACTTTCTGGTTGATTCTGGGCCAACAAGCGTTCCACCTGTTCTTCCACCCGAATAATGTTTCCCTGTTGGATCTGAATTTCCTGAATCTGTTGTATCAATCCCAGATAATCACTGACGATATCTGTAAAGAGTTCCTTGCGGAACCGAGCCAGATCACGCGCCTGATACAGAAGACTTCGTTCGACCTGAGTTAAGTTCTCCAGATTCACTTTCCGACCAGCATCATTCAGGAGCGGTTGCAGAATTTGAAAGGACATCGTGGAGACAGACGAACTTTGCCCACCAGCGCCGAATGACCATAATGTCGTATTTGCCAAGCTGGCAACGAGTTGAGTCCCCCACGGGAGAGATTGACTCAATCCGATTGAGTTGACATCGAACCGTCCGTTGCCACCACCTTCGACAATTGTCTCGGAGACACCACCGGTCGGTTCGAGATAACGCACGCCGAGTTGGTACCGTTCGAAGGTCACATCGAGTGCATTGAGGAACAGGTTTTCGAGTTCGAACTGGTAATTTCGGTTATGAATTTGGGCCAATTCGACAGCCTGCGGCAGGGCAACATTCTCCATCTTCGGAACACCAGCGATGTACGCGCCCGTCTCATCATCAACCATTTCGGGAGTAAGACCAAACTGGGCCAGCCACTGCGGATTTTCGACGCTCATTTGATCGCCAAACTGGTGCCAGCATTTGTATCCTTCCCAACCATCAACCCAGTGCATGTAAACATGAGCTGCCGGATCATCCGGGGGTAACGGTGAAGAATCGGGATCGTAGGGATCAAAAAATCGACTTCGCGGATCAGGCGTAATGTCAATTCGAGGCACCGCCCAGCGCTGGTCGGTCAAGTGCTCGGTGATTGCTTCATACGTATCTGTATCTGCCTGTTGACGCCAGAATGATCGCGAACAGCCGACTGATGATGCCGATAGCACCAACCCCAGTAAAACAGAATTCCAAACTTTCCGAGTCTTCATACGTCCCAACATTATGCTGCCCTCCTGTCGGTATCGCCTTCGAGGCGACATTCATCGCACGCCTCAACGACATTTTCGAGAACCGCGCTCACTGCGATGTCCTCTGAACCAGAGAGATGCTTCCAGAATTTTTCTTCGAACTCTTGTTCAATGAGATGAATCTCATCAACGGTTCGAGATCCTTTTGCAGTTAAACGGATATGCGTCTTGCGGCGATCTGCGACAAGACGTTCTCGGTCAAGATATTTCTCCTTCCGCAAACGTTCGACAAGAGTGCAGAGGCTGGACTCAGAGAGGCACAACTCTCGCGCCAGCTTTGATTGAGTCCATTTCGGCTGGATTCGTTGCTCAATTTCTTCTTGCGAAAGCACCTTTAAAAGCGAGGCTGCTGACTCACTCAATCCCAGATTGTCCGCGTAGATTTCAGAGATTAATTGTCGCAAACGGCGCGAGAGATTTGACAAGGTCTCGACCAGCTTCGGTGTTTCCTGATTCATACCGCCCACTCTCAAAACCTGTGATGCGTGAATTCCAATAAGATTACGGTCATCTCCGATTCCGACTGAAATCAGATTCTTCCGCTATTAAATAATTCGGACTCGAATGATTCGCTCCCACAGGTTTTCAATCGATTTTGACGATTTTGTGGATAACTCAACCTGACCGTGGAGATGAGATTGAAATTTGTGAAACGAGATCCAGGTTTCACTCAAGTTTTTGATCTCTCAACACGGGTTACGGCCCGCACATTCGGACTGACTCTCACCGTTCCCTTCTCTTTCCGACTCTACCAGCATTTCCTATTTGCCCATTTCAGGAAATATCGCAGGTTTAAGGCGAAGGAGTATGTCTACGCTGTTGCTGGTGATTGCCTCAAGAAGAAGGCCACCGCAACTCCCCTCAAAACAATGATTCAGGAGCAATTGAAGATGGACGATTCAGCAGTGGCAGTCAGTGCCAAACCCGAGCGTCGCCAGGACAGACGACGGATCAACTCAGAACGACGCAGTGAAGAGTCAGAAAACTTTCAGGGTGAAGAACAACGTGACGGAGAGCGCCGCAAGGTCGAACGTCGCAGACAAATCGATCCCACAACTTGCGAAAGAGATTATCAACCAGATGAAGTTGAGTTCATGAGAGCCATGGATGATTACAAGAGACGGAGCGGACGCCAGTTCCCCACCTGGAGTGAAGTCCTCGAAGTCGTACGTGATCTCGGTTACCGTAAGGTTGCGACCCCGACGCAAACTTACGAGTAACCCCCCCGGTCAACGAACACACGACCAAACCTCAAATGCCTGTGGATCCTCCGCAGGCATTTTTTATGCGCGGATCAAGATTGGTTTGTTTTAATGTGGTAACCCACATACTTGCTGACACGTTGGTGAGTTGTAGTGTGCCACATCGCCGGGCAGCTCGTTCACAAGTTAGTATTCAAACTGGTTCCGACTGTTCGGAACATAAAATAACAATACGCGCTTTTGGTGGCGACACTCGCAGATTTCC
>JAJDEL010000596.1 GCA_029259835.1 Planctomicrobium sp.
GTTCAGATAGTATTTCTTCGACTTTCGTGACTTGTCCATTTCGTAGTAGCCGGAGCGTTTCATACGACTCTTGTACAAAGGCCAGACTGTGCTGCGGTGATGGCTTTCTGCTCTGCCTTCGATGTCTCCATGCCAGAAGAAATCCAGATCGTTTGGCTCGGTCACTTCCATGCCTGGAAGGATTTGAGGAGCCTGATCTGCTTCGAGTGCGTGGACCAGATCTGGTGAGACTAGAATCAACAATTCTGTTTCATCTCGTGAGACAGATTTGTTTTCAAAAACAGAGTTGAGTCCAGGGACTTCGCCAAGAAACGGGAACCGTGAAGATTCACTTGCCTGCTGTTCCTGTACAAGACCAGCGATGGCGAGCGTCTGCCCTTCGCGAATGTCGACGACGGTCGTTACCGAACGACTGTCAACACCTGGAATTCCATTCACTGAGTTTGCTTTGTTCAAAGTTGTGAATGATGGTGAAACTCGTAGTCGGACGCGATCTTTGTCAAGAACTGTCGGCGAGAAGTCAATCGACGTTCCAAAGCCTCGGAAGGATGTTGTCGCCGCTTGAGCACCACCAACCCCAACAACAGTCGGGACAGCAAACTCACCACCAGAGAGGAATGTTGCTGATTCCCCACTTAATACAACAAGATTTGGTTCGGCCAGAATTTTTGCAGAACCATTGGTAACGAGTGCCTTGAGGACAACATCAATCCCACCTTCTGAGAAGGTTCCTGTGAGAAACGCGTTGCCTGCTCCGGTCAAACCGTGACCACCCATGAACTCTTTGAAGTTCCATTCAACATCAGCACCAAATTCTCGTGTTGCTGATCGCTGGAGTTCGGCGATGCGAACTTTCAATAGAACTTGTTTTTCACCTGGAATATCAAGGAGATTGATCAGCTTTGCCGAGGGCAAAGTTGAAGCATCCGGGAAAGGTTCCGCAGCGGCTGATTGTCCGAGGTTTGCGTTGTTTCCTCCGAAATTTCCTCCAGAACTCGTGTTTTGACTGACAAGGGAGAGAATCTCAACCGCTTCTTCTTCATCGCGAGCCTGACCACGAAGGATGACTTTATCCGCGATTGGAATCAGTTGGATACGGCTGTTGGGGTACATTTCGTTCACCATGGCTTGCAGTTCGCTGTATTCAAACCGTCGTTGCGTGTCGACTCCATCGTCTTTGACAACTGTGACAAGCATGCTCAACAGATGAGCGTCTTGTTCGTTTCCAAGCCAAAGCGTGACAGTCGTGCTTCCGGTCTCCTTTCCGATGATCTCAATTTCTTGAGACCCAAAAGCAACAAATTCAAGGACCGATGGATCAGCAACGGCTGCCCGGAAGATGTCTTTCTTCATTCGAAGAATCTTCGAGCGTCGCATGCTCACTTCCAATTCGACCTCAGCTGAAACAATGTCGGCGACGAGACCTGACACCTTTTCCTTTGGTTCATCTGCTTGAGCATGAGCCATACTCAGAAATGGGCTTGCCAATACGGCCAGTACCGCAAGCTTGCGACGCGTCAGTGAGAAAATTGAGAATGCCATGTATCGTATCCATACAATTGAGTTTGAGTGGCACGCATGAAAGGAAGTATTTGTGAAGTACGTGCTTCTGCATTTCACCAACTGGATGATCGACACCGAGGGAAGCAGTTCCTTACTTCGAGTGATTGCAAGGTCTGTTTTCCGTAAAAATCGTTAGCACTAATCGATTCAGTTTAACATGACCATCCCACACTTGATGCAACTCATTCCGTACAGGTGACTTGCGAAAACACAAAACTAATATGAAGAACATCGTCGTTTTTTATGCAGCAAACTCGTTCGGCAATATCTGCCGAACGAAGGGCATTAAATTCACTGAAGCAGCAAAGAGAGCATTGGGTACGTCTCAACTGGCAGTAAGTGCCGATTTCGATCGTCGTTGAACTCAAAAATTAGTTTGAAGAAATCCGGAGAAACTTGGATAAGAATTCCGATTCTAACGCTGTTTAGCAACTCCGCTGAGCGGAACGCACGCGTTCGTAAACATGATCACTTCAACAAAACGAACAAGTTGCTGAAATCGATCACCGAACGAGAAGCTTACAATGAAGCAAACAACAACGTTTGAGACGTCCTCAGGGAGCAATAATCCAGGTCATTCAGAAGCCTGGGCAACGATTGCAATCTTTCATCATGACTGAAAGTTGCAAAACTTTTACGTGAAAGAAAGATGAACCGAGGAATTGAATTCGAGCCAATTCCGTCTCATTCACAGATTGCTTGATCGTTATGAAACTGCCGATGCAGGCTGAATAGAGTGACTCGAAAAAAGGTCTGCTTCAAGAATTTCACACGCCGATCTTAGTAGTTTTCTTCGCACTTCGAGTGATTCTACCAATTGAGCCTGACGTGCCAGGGATTCCACACATCCTTCGCGAGTCATCATGTGGAATTGCTTGACTGAAAATTGATTCTCTGGTCGGTTCATGATCATGCCGTGATTAATCTGGGCGTTCCTGCCTGGCTCTGTGCGACTATCGATATCAATAGAGGTATCGGGCGAAAACATTGGAGACCAACTCTTCCGGTGCAAGTAACGAAAGAGGCTGGGCGAATCCCTGCCAACAATTCCATATATTCGGAGCAACCCTTAATGTTTCACAACCAAAAGAAAATTGAAACGCAAAGGCACGAAAACGCAAAGTAACGGAAGAAGACGTGCAAGAGAAATTTTTCAATCCTTTTTTCTTTGCGACTTAGGAAATAGTCCCTGAATAAATCACCAAGTTGATTCGGTCTGTATCAACCGCAGGGCACTAGCCCAATGCCGTCTACTTTGTAAACCACAGGCCTACTTTTTAAGCCGTTGGCGCTAGCCCCGGTTCTGAGCGTGCATCGAAGTCAAACCGGGGCTAGCGCCCAAGCGGCTGATACCGGGAATCTATTTCTGGACAGTTCCATAGCGGCGTTGCGAGAGAATTAAAAAAGAAAGTGGTGGACCAAGACACAAAGGAAAAGAAAATCGCTGCCTTATTCGACCTGGTAGGCAATGAGGTCTGCGTCGGATTTTCGTTGTTCGCTTTGACTCGATACAGAGCTGCGAAAACAAATCATGCGGATATCTTCACTTGCTGCAAAGAAGCTCTCGATAACATTTGGATCCCATTGAGGTCCGGTGTTTGTGCGTAGAATCTCTTCTGCTTTTTCGAAGGGCATGCCGTCTCGATAATGACGGTCGCTGGTCATAGCATCGTAGGCATCTGCGACGGCGATAATTCTAGCTTTGAGCGGGATTTGATCCCCAACAAGGCCATCGGGGTATCCAGTTCCATTCAAGGATTCATGATGATGTAGAACGCCTGGTAGAACGTACGAGATTTGGTCCAGGTGCTTGAGGACACGATGCCCAATGGTCGGATGTTGCTTGAGGATATCAAACTCCTCATCGGTCAGGCGGTCGGGCTTCTTCAGAATGTGATCCGGGACGCCAATCTTCCCGATGTCATGAAGCAAACCTGTGAGGTAGATTTCTTCGCACTTTTTTTCCTCGAGTTCCATCTGCTGAGCAAGTCTTCGGGAGATCGCCGCGACTCGATCGCTATGCCCGCAGGTGTAGTGGTCTTTTGCATCAATTGCGTTAACCAATGCCCTCACAATCCCAAAGAGCAAACTTTCACGATCCTGAAAGAGTTCCGTATTCTTGGCATGCGAAGAATACGGAACTC
>JAJDEL010000597.1 GCA_029259835.1 Planctomicrobium sp.
CACGTCACCTGGTTTATCCACAACGCCAGGCTACTGGTGGCGCAGTAGTCTATCCGTACTACACGCACAAAGGACCAAGCGATTTCTTCCGCAAATAGAAAACGTGGCGTCTGATCAAATCAAAAACGGCTCGCTGGTCTCAACGGATCAGCGGGCCGTTTTTTATGGGACAAGGGAAAAAGTATTTGACCGTTGCAGTGCGGGCAACACCCCCCTGAAGGAGGTCAGACATTCCTGCCTGTGCCATTAGGAATCAAGAACAGAGGAGAACCAAAAAAAACACTGGTCGTTTCTGACCAGTGGGAATCTAAGATGAGTTCTAAATCAAAACTTCAAGATCAGGATTTGAGAACGACAAACGCCGAGCCATCCTGCCGCTTGATATGCAGCAGGATTCCCTTTTCCAGCGATGCCTTTTCAATCGCCTCTCCAAAATCTTTGATTGACTGTATCGTCGTTGAGCCAACACGCTGGATGACATCCCCAGCCTGGAGTCCAGCCTCTTCAGCGGGAGTTCCGGATTTCACCGTACGTACGACGATTCCAGAAACATTTTCTTTTAGTCCAAGTTGCTCTGCGAATTCTGGTACCAATTCAACGACTTCGATGCCAATCGCATCAACCGCAATATCCTTGTGACGTTCTTCACTCTTCGGTTTTTGAGAAGCACGCTTCATCGCCGCGGTGTAACCGTTGGGCATTGCTTCAAGCTTGACAGAAATCGTTCTCGATTTTCCATCTCTTTGAACAACAGCATTGTAGGTCTTTCCAGGAGCTAAGCGTTCCACAAAATTGACGAGATCGTCGCGGTCTCCAATGGACTGATCATTGAATTCCATAACAACATCGCCTGGCTCAACACCTGCCTTTTCAGCGGGAGTCCCGTTCCCTACCTCTGCGATCAACGCTCCTCGACCCACAGGAACTTTGAGTTGATCTCGAAGATCATTTGAGATTTGTTGTAGCTGCACGCCAAGATATGATCGCTTGACAACTCCACCTTTAATCAACTGATCTGCAACCCAACGGGCAGAAGTCGACGGAATTGCAAACCCGATCCCATCGTAGCCGCCGCTTCTGGTTGAAATCGCGGTGTTGATGCCAATCACTTCACCGTGCAAATTGACGAGAGCGCCTCCGCTGTTACCAGGGTTAATCGCAGCATCAGTCTGGATGTAGCCTTCTCGCTCGTTGATGCCCGGTGCTCGCTCGGTCGCGCTGATGATTCCTGCGGTGACTGTCGTTCCGACATTCAGAGGATTGCCAAGCGCCAATACCCAGTCACCAATTTGCATGGCATCACTGTCCCCGAGGGCGAGAAACGGCAACTCCTCATCAACTTTGATCCGGACAACGGCAACGTCGGAGCGAGGATCGAAGTTCCAGGATTCAGCCTCAATTTCGCGGCCATCTGCAAGACGAACCGTGACCTGGTCAGCCCCTTCAACCACGTGGCTGTTCGTTAGAATGATTCCATCAGGATTGACAATAAATCCCGATCCAGCACCAACTTGTTTCGGAGTACGCTGGCGCTGCTGAAACAACTCGTCGAATTGTCCACTCCCACCGAAAAAGCGTTTGAACATTTCCTCTTCTTGTGGCGAAAAATTCCGAGTCCGCTGAACCTGCCGCGAGCGAGTTTCAGTTGAAATCGAAACCACCGCTGGCAATACCCGCTGTGACACATCGCGAAAGACCGTAGACAGGTCGTCTGGCGAATGCGTGACCGGCGGTGCGAGTGCAGAAACCGCTCCCTGTTGCGAAACTCCAACGCCTGCAATTCCAAGACAAATCCCGCCAGTGATGGCGAAAAGAATCGCAATTTTATTACGAATTGTGGACATGATTCCCCTCTCGAAAATGTATTTGAATAGTATGAATGATTCTCGTGACATCTGACGACGAATCTGGACAGTTGATTCAGACGTCCAGCACCCTGTTTTATGTTGCCGCAACGAGCTTGAATCATACGTTTTTTTTCAAATTCTGTTAAAAATCTCAGCAACGAATATTCATAACTTTTGCGCATCGAGAAGATTTGTCAAGACTCCGAATGGAATTCCGATGTCGACGACTTCAATTTTCCCGATGAATTCATCCGCATCTGGAACCAGCAGTCCAGGCTTCAAAGAGACAAATGTCGCCGTGATCGACGCGCGAATCGTGGCACCTGCGATTGGTCCCAGATCACAATCAAACCCTGACGGTATGTCGATGGCGAGTACTGATCGGCGACTCTCATTGACGGCTTCAATCACTTCGAGGAATGGCGAGCGTGCTTTTCCTCGCGTCCCGGTTCCCAACATCGCATCGACAATCCATTCCGATTCAGCAAGCAGGGAATTCAGTTGCTCAAGATCGTCTGGAATGCTCAGACGTAGCAAATGTGTCCCTGCTTTTTCGAGAATCTCGAAATTCGTCGCAGCATCTCCTTCGAACTTTTCATCTGCTCTATGGAACAAGACAACCGTCACATCGTAGCCATGGTTTTCGAGGTGCCTGGCGATGACGAAACCATCGCCACCGTTATTCCCCTTCCCGCCCAAGATGACAATAGAGCCTGTCGGCGATTGCCGCATGAGAATTTCCGCCACTCCCCGCCCGGCATTCTCCATTAAAACAATCCCTGGGATTCCAAACTCATCAATCGCAATCGAATCAACCGCCCGGGAT
>JAJDEL010000598.1 GCA_029259835.1 Planctomicrobium sp.
AATTCCCATGCGGTCGAGGACTTTTTCCCGACCAAGTTTGTTGTAGCTGTCGAGGTGACGAACTCCAACTTTCGCCAGTAAGTCGTAGCGTTCCTCCATCTTGTCGACTGCCCACGCCAGAACAGCTTCCGCTTTCTTCATGTCCGTAATGACAGGGTTCATCAGGTGAGGGATTTTTGTGTACGGACTCAATTCGACCATTTTCGGATCGATCATCAACATCCGCACGTCATCCGGGGAACGCATCATGAGCATAGACGTAATGAGCGTGTTCAGGCAGACGCTCTTACCTGTTCCGGTACGCCCAGCAATGAGCAGGTGAGGCATCTTCGCCATGTCGACTGCGAGAGGGCGCCCACTGACGTCCTTTCCAAGGAAGACTGGAATTGCCATTTTGTCCGTTTTGTCCGAGCTCGCTTCGATGAGTTCTTTGAGCCGAACAGTCACTTGTTTTTCATTCGGAACTTCCACACCAACTGTGTTCTTTCCTGGGATTGGTGAGACGATACGAACCGCCGGGACGCGCAATGCCACTGCGATGTCGTCGGCCAGATTCACGACCTTCGAAATCCGCAGACCTGGTTCCAGATCGAGTTCAAATTGCGTGACGACCGGTCCGGTATCGATCTCGGAGACTTTGACGTTCAGTCCGAATTCGTCGAACGTCCGTTCCAGAATTACCGCCGCTTCCTGCGCTTTTTTCGCGAGGAGTTCGAACGGGAACTCTTCCGCTTCTTCTAGAATGTCGAGCGATGGTAAGTCGACCGCTTCGAGGGTCTCACGAGGTTTCGGCTTGAACAGACCGCCGATGAGTTTAGATTTAGGACCACGGATTCCGACCGGAGAATTGACTTTGAATTCCGTGGGGATGATCGATTCGTCCACAGAATCAAGCACTTCTACTTTGGCTGCTTCGGGTGTGTCCTCATCCTGTTCGTCGGTTGAGACTGAGTCGGTTTTTATCTCAGCAATATCAGAAACCGACGGTCGCAGTTGTTTCATGTAGAACAACTTCAACACCCAGATCATCGGCACGATGACGACTCGATAAGCAATTCGAAAGAAAAGCGTTTCGGTCGCAAGCAACATCCCGACACAAAAAAGTGTGGCGATGATCACAATCGATCCGACGATGGAGAAGTTCTCCGTCAGAAGAATACGTCCCCACGCTCCGAGATAACCACCGCTTCCGATGAGTGGAGAGCTAGGAAGGTGCGGCGCGGAGAGATGTAAAAGTAAACAAAATGAGACCAGCATTGTCATCGCACCGACAATGCGGACCATGGGATCCGCAAGTTGCTTTCGGGAGAACAGACCCATGTCGATGAAGAACAGACTCCCCAGGAAGAACCAGGCACCTAGACCGAACGCGTTGATGAGATAGTGTGCAAGAATGGCCCCTGTCGGTCCGCATAAGTTCGTCACATCCGTTTGCATAGGATATATCGAAGTCGATGGGGGATCGATGGAGCTGTAGCTGAACAAAGCCAATGCTGTGAACAATGTCGCA
This sequence comes from Planctomicrobium sp., assembly GCA_029259835.1. GTDB lineage: Bacteria > Planctomycetota > Planctomycetia > Planctomycetales > Planctomycetaceae > Thalassoglobus. The sequence continues at coordinate 1,511 of JAJDEL010000598.1, forward strand.
GCAAACAGGCCAAGTGCCAGCAGATCATTTTTTAGGCGCTGATAATCGATCATGTCTGTTCAACATCGCCGCACGCGCGTGCGGCGATCACTTCCCGAGGGAGGGAATTTTTCAACTCATATTGCCACTCGCTTTAAGTGAGTGGCAAAACATTTCAGTAACCGTTCATAACCTCATAGACATGAAGCCACGACAGTAGTCCCGTACTTACGCACGGAATCCACCGTCTAACTCTACACCTCAAATCTCACGATGTTGCGAAAACTCAACGTCTCGGTGTACTTTTTACAACACGCACATCAGGTAAGATGTTTGATTCGGCTCGTAACGGTTTTGACCATTTCGCCAGTTATTGCACAGGTGTAATTCCTGTCTCGTGCAGTCTGCCCAGCAGGCAATGAGAGATTCAGTGCACATAAGAAGTTGACATGTCGGGATACTACGATGCAATGAGCGTGGAGGTTCACTTATCCCATCTAAAACAGCAAAAACACAACTGACACAACTGACACCGCTGCCACAAATGAAGGAGGCGGCGGAGTGTTTGAAGACACTGGCACACCCGCACCGGTTGCGGATTGTGCAGATGCTCCTCCGGGGGCGTTATACAGTTGGAGAACTTGCTGAGGCTTGTGAAATTCCGAGCCACATGGCATCGGAGCATCTTCGGTTGATGCAACGCTGTGGGTTACTCACTAGTGAGAAAGAGGGACGCAAAGCGTTTTACGAAGTTGCCGAACCTCATTTGAGGGACATTATGAATTGCGTAGAAGCACGGTTCGATAAATAAGAGGGCGTAAGTTTTTATTTGAGTTGAAATATCGAAATGTAGCGACATTAAGATAGATGTGCAAAGCGGTGATGATTCTGCAGAGTGCTGATCGAGAACGTTTTCACAATCAGGTCAGGGGATGAAGTCATGAACGTAACAACCCATCAGGAACAAGAGGCGGTGGATTCCAGTCGACGTTCGTTCTTTGCGTCGTTGATCGTTGGAATCATGGGGCTTTCAGGATTGATAAAAGGAGAGGTTCAGGCTGGACCAACGGGACGAGGTCGGAAGGGGGGCGGTGGAGGCTACCGGGGACAAGGTGGAATGGGGGCTTCTGATCCAGGTGTGAAGGCGGACCAAATGTTAATTCGCACACTCTTAAATAGCCGCAGTCAAATTCGAAGACAAATCAAGATGTTGCCGAATGGTGTCGAGACATTGACCGAAACGGATAATCCACAGTTGCGCGGTGTCCTTGTTCATCATGTCCAGTCGATGAAAGAGCGGGTTGAACAAGTTCGTCCCATCCACCTTCGAGACCCCTTGTTTGCCGCGCTCTTTCGGAATGCGAAGAAAGTCACAATGTTGAATGTCACAGCAACGCCGAAGGGCGTTCATGTCATTGAGACCTCGAACGATCCATACACTGTGAAATTGATTCAGACACACGCTCGAGTTGTGAGTCTGTTCGTCAAGAATGGGCAACAAGAAGTTCGCAAGAATCATTCAGTTCCCAATTAAGGCACCTCTGGATCGCCGCACTTGCGGTATTCGCATGAAACTGATGAAGATACCGTGGAATCGGTACATACTGGCGACACAAGATTAAAAGAGTTCGCGAAATGAAAATTGTTATTGTTGGTGGAGTGGCTGGTGGTGCTTCGGCGGCGGCTCGTGCCCGTCGTCTTTCAGAAGATGCCGAGATCGTACTTGTTGAACGAGGACCAGATGTCTCCTTCGCCAATTGCGGACTCCCGTACTACATCGGTGGCAAAATTGCCGACCGAAACAAGTTACTGGTGGTGGCACCTGAGCAACTCAAAGCACGTTTCGAAATTGATGTGCGCGTGCGTTCGTCTGTGGAATCTATCGACCGCACAGTAAAGACAGTGCGGATTCACAATCTTGCATCAGGGGAAGAGTACGAAGAAACTTACGACAAGCTAATCCTCGCACCTGGAGCGGCTTCGCTGCGGCCACCGATTCCCGGGATCGACTCGCCGGGTATTTTTACACTTCGCAATTTGCAAGATGTAGACCGAATCAAGGCAGTCGTGGACCAGGGAGTAAAGCAGGCTGTCGTGGTGGGGGCAGGATTCATTGGACTTGAACTTGTTGAGAACCTCGTACGGCTTGGGGTTGAGACCACTGTTGTTGAGTTACAGGATCAGGTCTTGCCTCCGCTCGACAAGGAAATGACAACTCCGATTGCAAAAGCACTTGCGGAGAAAGGAGTCACTCTGCTTCTGAGTGAAGCTGCTGATGGTTTCGAACAAACGCCTGATGGACTTGTTGTTCGTTTGAAATCTGGTCAAGAGTTACCGGCTCAATTGGTCGCGCTAGGGATCGGTGTGCGACCGGAGAACAAACTGGCTGTTGACGCAGGATTGAAAGTCGGTCCGCGCGGAGGCATCCAGGTCAACGAGTTTCTTCAAACCGAAGATTCGGATATCTATGCAGTTGGCGACGCCATCGAGGTGCAGGATTTCGTTTTGAACGTCCCGACACAAATTCCTCTCGCTGGCCCCGCGAACCGTCAAGGACGAATCGCTGCGGATAACATCTGCGGTCTCTCTTCAACGTATCGAGGGACGCAAGGAACTGCCATTCTGGGCTTGTTCGAACTCGTAGCAGCGATGACGGGAGCCTCAGAGAAGATTCTCAAGCGAAGCGAAGTCCCGCATCGAATGGTTTACGTCCACCCCACCGATCACGCAGGGTATTATCCCGGCGCCGAGCAGATGACGCTTAAAGTGCTGTTTGATCCTGAATCTGGAAAGGTACTCGGAGCGCAGGGAGTCGGCGGGGCAGGAGTCGATAAACGGATCGACGTACTGGCTGTCGCGGTTCAGTCCGGAATGACGGTGTTCGATCTCGAAGAAATAGAATTGGCTTATTCGCCTCAGTTTGGTTCGGCAAAAGATCCAGTCAACATGGTCGGGTTTGTTGCCGCTGGATTATTGAGAGACGATCATCCCCAGATGGATGTCTCGTCGCTCATGGAACTGCCAGCCGATGAGCGTCCATTCTTGTTAGATGTGAGAACCGCGGAAGAATTTGCCGACGGTCACATCCCAGATGCAGTGAATATCTACGTAGATAAATTGCGTTCTCGACTGGATGAATTGCCCAGGGATCGAGAAATCGCTGCGTATTGTCAAGTTGGACAAAGAGGATACCTAGCGACTCGAATTCTCAATCAATCGGGATTTACTGCCGTGAACGTCGGTGGCGGGTACGTCACCTACCAGCTCTATCACCCACCGGGCGACGAAAGCAATCGTTAGAATTTCGACTTGTTTTCCAGCGTTGTTTTCAGAACTATTCTTTCGGAGCCTTAGCTGGTTTTTCTTCCGGTTTTTCATCCGTCGAAGCTGTGAATTCGATGGAATTTGTTGTTTCGATGGGAGTGCGCCCAAGGCCCATGTCAATCACGAGGTGGATGTTATACTGTCCCGGTGGTGGGATGTCCTTGAATCGGAAGCGAAACTTGTCCTTTTGTCCAGGGAGTAGCCAGCGTCCGTACCCTGCTGGAAGATCGACTGATGCTCCATCCACATTCGAGACAGTCAAAGTCGCTTTAAGCGGAAGATGTTTGCCGCCTGAGTTGCTGACCGGAAGAACGAGGGCGGGTGTCTTTCCAGAATTGTCCCAAACCATATCGCCAAAACTCAGTTGCGGCTGTGCCTCACTTCTGGAAATGATTCCGATCTTCACGAACTGTTGCGAGTCGAGCGTCTCACCATTTCGCGTGGCTGTCACTTTCAGTTGACTGTATTCATTTTCTTTCAAATCGGACGTCGCAGTGAGCATCAAGAGAGCGTTTCGATTTGAACCTGGACGAAGGTGCAATTGATTCGGACGAATCCCAACAAAGCGTGACTGGTTTCCATTTTGATCCATGGCTGAAAAATCAAGAGTCACAGATTGGTCCGAATTATTTGTGAACTTCAGCGGTGAAATCCGCTTGCCACCTCGTTGCAATGAAAGTTCGACATGAGCCGGTTCGGCAGTGACTCCATCTGAGATCGCAATTCGATTTCGATTTTGCGCCGGGAAATCAAGTAGGTCAACATTTGTTGTGAGTGTGGAGACACCTCCGACTCGCCGCCCGTCGAAGGTCATGAATTCAACTTCGAGATCACCACTTGATAACGGATGAGGAACGAACTCTTCGAGCCTTAATCGCGTTTTGGCGAGAATTCGAATTTCATGTTTTTCCGGAGGGCTCAAGTGAAGTCGAACTGGCATCGCAAGGAAAAAGGGAGGATTCGGAGTGCCGGAGTCGACACTTCGGATCTGAGAACGAATCCGAAAAGACATTGGGCTGTCTGTCGGATTTGTAATAAATGCCTGAAGCTTGGCGAGACCCTGATCTTCTTCAATGTTGACAGACTCGACGACTAAATCACCAATTTTCTCGGAACGTACACCCTTCACCTTGATGTCGCAGCGTAGTAGATACTGGGTCACATACCGAATTCCGAAGCGAAGTTCTCCCCCGGCAGCTGGCTTTGGAGTGTCGGTTTCAAGCCCCAAGTCTCTGACGAGAATACCGAAAGAGTGAAATGTCGACTGCGTGATAGGAACTCTGACTCGCCCTTTGATGACATGATCATCACCACTGCCCATGTCAATAATCTCTGCGCCTTCAATACGAATCGCATCTGGAGCAGGGACAGTTTCATCAGATGAAATAACGCCGTTTTCCCGTTGCGTAATGGCAATTGGTTTAATCAAGAGACGAGTAGGTCGACCGGAGGAGTAAAGCGTAAACTCGAATGGGATACTCTGACCGCGACGGGCTTCCATGCGGTGTACGATCGGTTCGGCACGAAACGCAGGTCGAATTTGCTCTTGCTCCAGCACCTTCCCGTCAACGTTTTCCTTCTCAGAGTCTTCCGGTTTTGCAGGGCGCGTTCCTTGAGCGGTGATCTCTAAAGGTAACAAGAACGAACAAAGCAGAGTGAGAATCGTCAGACTCAATCGAGTATTATTCATTATCTATATTCAATATCTGAGGCGGACATGCTAGAGGTTCTTGAGCTTTCGTGTCTCGAATGACCTTTGGGGAAATGAAGATAACAACTTCAGATTCCTGGTCTTGTTTCTCGACTCGTTCAAAAAGACCTCCGACTCCAGGCAGCGAACTCAACCCTGGGATTCGGCTGATGCGATCAACTGATTGTTTGGCGACCAAACCGCCAATGACAATCGTTTTTCCATCTTCGACAGTCACGTTTGTTGTGACTCTTCGTCGGTTAATGATTGGAAACGGATTCAGAATTAAATTTCTGTCGGTTGTTTGAGATCGAATGTCCTCACTGACTTCGGCTCGCTCAATTTGAACGTGGACATTGTCACCGCGGATCGTAGGAAGAATGATCAGGTTGATTCCGGCCTCGACTTCCTGGATATCCTGCCGAAAGATGAGGTCTGAAGTGATTGGCTGAGTGCTAAAAAACGTTTGACGAACGATTGAGATCTCTGCACGCTGACCACTTATCGCCATGATGCGTGGTGAGGCTCGGATCGATAAATACCCCTCTTGCGCTAAAAGCTGAACAAATGCAGAAGTGAATGCGAAGTCTGTGAACAGATTCTTCAGCCCGATCGGTGAGACACCACCACTGAAGGTCAATCCGCTCAAGCCGAGATCGACGGCGGTCTCTCCATTCAGTTCGACAGCGTGTGCCCAATCGAGACCAAAACGGAATCCGGAATCAGGGGAGACGACACAGATGATCGCTTCCAACATGACCTGAGGAACCGGCTCGTCAGATTCTTTGAGTTGCTGGAGAATTGATTCAGCGAGAGTGAATGGGGCCTCAATCATCACTTGATTGCGATTTTCAACAACTCGTACGAACGGTTGAAGTCGATCAGGAAGTGTTTTTACAAGCTCTTCTGAATTGCCATGATTTGGGACAAATCGACGTCGTTCTGCGATCAAAGG
>JAJDEL010000599.1 GCA_029259835.1 Planctomicrobium sp.
GGACTGCGGAACCGCTGTGGCAGCAACACTGAACAACATTGGCCCAGGATTTGGAGTGATTGGTCCGAAGGAGAATTTTTCACAGTTTTCGCAACAGGGAAAGGCTCTGCTAACGTTACTCATGTTGCTTGGACGGCTCGAATTGTTTGCTGTGCTGGTCCTGTTCTCTCCACAATTTTGGCGAAAGCAGTGATTTCTCCGTTGTAGGTGCTTTTCTGTTCGCGTTTATGATTCAGTGAGTGGTAGGATCGAGATATGCGCCGAAGCATTTGCAATAGTGAATTCGAAGTTTGGAGAGAATCCGATGAATCAAACGAAATTTGCAATCGTTGCTGTGCTATTGAGTTCCACGATTCTCTCTTCGCCGCTCTGTGCTCAATTTGGGGGAGGTGGGGGCAACAATGGCGGATTTGGTGGGTTCGGAGGTGCTGGGGGAATCGTGATCGATGCCGAAGGTATCGTCAAAACTAGTCCACCAAAGAGAATCTCTAAAACCGCACTCAAGCGATTGCAACAGGAATTTTCTAAAGAGCACCTCTCCGCCGAAGTCCTCCAGCAATCCACGGCGAGAACACTTTCTCTAAAACAACTGGATCAGGCAGTGAAACAGGCTCTTGATTCTGGTGAGCCGTTTCCGGCGTCGCTTAGGTTTCTCGCAGGGCTACAACGCATCGACTATTTCGTTATTGACCGAGAACGAAATGATCTGTTCATTGTCGGACCGGCTGAAGGCTTTGGACCGGGTCCGATCGGACGAATCGTCGGAACAACAACCGGGCGACCGCCAATGCAACTTGACGATTTGGTTGTCGCGTTGCGGTCGACTTTTGGTGGTCAACGTGCGATGGGGGTTTCCATAGACCCAACGAAAGAAAACATGTCAAAATTGCAAAACTATATTCGTCAAAACTCAAATGCCACGACCTCTTCAAGGGCACAAAAACGTTTTCAGATGATGGGCCGTATCCTGGACAAACAAGTCATTTCATTTTGGGGAATCCCTGAAGATTCCCATTTCGCTTCAATACTCCTCGAGGCGGACTTGCGAATGAAAGGAATCGCACTCGGCACAGACAACCCTGGCGTGCGCGGGATTCGCAGTCATTTGTCGCTATTGCGCCCACAGGGCAACAGCTTGCAGCGCTGGTGGTTTACGTCGTTCTATGAACCCATCGGAACGAATGAAGACCGCACAGTGTTTGAAATCAAAGGGCAACGGGCGCAAGTCATGGCACAAGAGGAGCAATCCGGTCCAGACGGTGAGCGAGAAGATTCAGCTTTTACGCGACTCTCCACGCAAAAATTTGCACAGTTATTCACGGAACATTTTGAAGATCTTGCCCGAGTCAATCCTGCATTTGCTGAACTGCAAAGTCTCTACGACTTGTCTCTGGTCTCGGTGCTGATGCGGAATGAATCGCGGCAGGGAAACCAGAAGGTCGACCTAGAAACGTTACTCAATGATGATCGACTGCCCCTTGGGTCATACCCTGTCCCGAAATTTGTCCCATCGAAGTCAACATTCCGCAAGTCGTCTCGTGGGATGTTGATTGGACTGATCGGAGGAGTGACGATCGACGTGAATCGCGCTGTCAACAATATCGAAACTCGCCCTGGCCTTGGTGGAAAAAAATTTCAGCAGAGTTCACTTGCTCCTGGGTGGTGGAACGCAGGCTCACTGACTACGAAAGATTCCGCTATTGAATCACGTCCGCCCCGGAATTGATTGAATTCGCGATCGATTCTCCTACAGCAATTCCGCACCAGACTAAAAGTAGGCCGATTACGACGGTGGCCAACAGATTAAACGCCCCCAAGGAGAGACTTTCCTCACGGCTCAGTTCCAACGTCTGGTAAGCAAACGTCGAGAAGGTCGTCAGCGAGCCGAGGAAGCCGCCGATTAAAAACGATTGCAGCACGGCTCCAGGCCATTTCGTTTTCACAGCAATCGCTACCAGAACGCCAATCAAGAAACAGCCCAGAAGATTGACAACGAGCGTTCCGACTGGAAATTTGCGGACGACCCATTGGCTCAAGGCATAACGCACAACTGCTCCCAGACTTCCTCCGAGTGCGACTGCAAACCAGTGCATGTTTCTTCTCCGAAAAGTTCACAAGCAAAAAAGCCCGGCATTCTGAAAATGCCGGGCTTTTCATTCGGCGGTTAATTCCCTTAGGAATTGTCTCGTAATGAATGACCGAGTTGATTCGGTCTGTATCAGCCGCAGGGCGCTAGCCCCAGTTCTGAGCGTGAACCGGAATTTGATCCAGGGCTAGCGCCCAAACGGCTGATATCGTGAATCTATTTCGGGACAGTTCCTTAGCTCCACGGCAATCAAGCTAATTGTACACCGTGAAGAATGGACGTCACCATCTGACTATGGTGTTACGCTTTTCGCGGTTGTTCCTTCCCAGTCATCTGTACGGAACGGATAAGCTGGAAGGTAAGCTGTGCTGTACAATGTTCCTTGTGGATTGCTAGACCAGTTGTATCGCACGGCCTGGGGATCTTTGATCTTTGCATTTGAGACTTCTACAGTATCTGCATCGACGATTTTCGCATCGGCCCATTGCCATTGTTTGTCGTCGCCAGCAATCGCAAAACCTATGAGAGGTTCTTT
>JAJDEL010000600.1 GCA_029259835.1 Planctomicrobium sp.
TGTTCCAATGGATGAAGTCCTGCGGGTATTGGGTCCGAAGGGGGTTGCTTACCTCAAAGGCGAAGATGGCAAGTGGACGAAAACGATCAAGCCGCGTCCGGAGGACATCGACGACTGGTCGCATTACCTTCACGATGCGTCAGGAAATTCCGTTGCTCACGATGATGTTGTTGGGCCACCGCGACACTTGCAATGGGTCGGCAGCCCGCGCTGGTCGCGGCATCATGACCGCATGGCAAGCATGAGTGCTCTCGTTTCAACGGCCGGCAAACTCTTCTACATTCAAGATGAAGGGAGCCGGATTTCGATTCAGCTCCCGCCGGACTGGAAACTGATCTCCCGCGACGCGTTCAATGGCACGATCCTGTGGAAGCGGGACATCGGCAGTTGGCAGAACCATCTCTGGCCACTGAAAAGTGGACCGTCTCAACTCTCGCGGCGGCTTGTTTCGACCGAAAAAGAAGTTCTCGTCACTCTCGGTATTAAAGACCCTGTCTCCGTTCTCGATGCCATCACCGGAGAAACTTTGCGAACGTTTGAAGATTCCGACGGCACGGAAGAGATCATCGAAACGAACGGCCTTGCGTTTCTGGTTGTTAATAAAGAAGGAACAACCGGACGTGATTCTTACACGCCGCTTAACGCGAGTGCCGGTGATCAAGCTTTGGTCAGGAACGAATTCTTCTGGAACGAAGAACCTCGTGTTCTCATGGGGTACGACACGAAAACCGGAAAGCAACTTTGGGCGAGAGCGACAACAGTTTCTCCACTGACAATGGCAGCGGATGATGCGAATGTCTATTTTCACGATGGTGAAAAACTGATCGCCGTGAATCAAAAGACTGGCGAGATCGCCTGGCAGACGAAATCAGTCACACGGCGGAAGCAGTTCACCTTTAACTTCGGTCCGCGTCTGGTCATTTACAACGGTGTCGTTTTGTATGCCGGCGGCGACAACAAGATGGTCGCTCTGAATTCCAAAGATGGAGAAGAACTCTGGGCGGCGGAGCATCCGAATTCCGGCTATCAATCACCACAAGACTTGATGGTCATCGACGGTCTTGTCTGGCTCGCTCCATTGACATCCGGGAAGGACACTGGTGTTTACAAGGGTCGCGATTTAAAAACCGGTGAAGTCAAACAATCGTTTGCTCCAGATGTAGAAACGTACTGGTTCCACCATCGCTGCTATATCGCCAAAGCGACCGACAAATACCTGATGCCCTCGCGAACAGGGATTGAATTTGTTGATCCAAAGACAGAACACTGGGACATTCATCACTGGGTTCGTGGTGGATGTTTGTATGGGGTCATGCCGTGTAATGGTCTGACTTACGCTCCGTCTCATAACTGTGCGTGCTACCCGGAAGCGAAACTCTTCGGCTTCAACGCACTCGCTCCGGCAGCACAATCTCGACCAACACCGGGCGAGGTATCCGAAGAAGGTCGTCTGGAAAAAGGCGCGGCGTTTGATTTGAAGATGGTGACTGCATTACCAAACACAGACAGTCAGGATTGGCCGACTTATCGCCACGATGCTGGGCGTTCCGGCTCTGTGGTGAGCGATGTTCCGTCGAAAGTGAAACAAAGTTGGACGGCGAAACTCGGCGGCGATTTAACAGCACCAGTCATTGCAGGCAATCACGTTTATGTTGCTCAGAAGAACCAACACATCTTACATGCTCTCAATGTCAAAGATGGAACAACCGACTGGACGTACACGATTGGGGCCAGAATTGATTCGCCGCCCACGCTTGCGAACGGACGTATTGTCTTCGGCGGTGCGGATGGTTGGGTTTACTGCCTGACTGCGAACGATGGTCAACTTGTCTGGCGATACCGTGCGGCTCCACTGGATCGCCGGACAATGGCCTTTGAACAACTCGAATCCTTGTGGCCTGTCCATGGCAGTGTGCTGATTCAAAACGGTACGGTTTACTGCGTCGCTGGTCGGTCAAACTTCCTCGATGGCGGTCTGCGACTGCTACGGCTCGATTTGAGAACTGGTGAAAAGCTTTCAGAGACGATCATTGATGAGACAAATCCGGAGACCGGCAACAACTTGCAAGAACTCGTGAAGGTCCTGCAAATGCCAGTTGGGCTACCAGATGTTCTTTCCAGCGATGGTCGCTACATCTACATGCGGTCGCAAAAGTTTGACCTGGAAGGCAAGCGGCTCGAACTTGGTCCTGTCTCAGGAGACTTTGTCGGACAAGGATCGGCACAAAGCGGAGATGGTGTTCACCTCTTCGCACCGATGGGTTTCTTGGATGACACCTGGTTTCACCGCTCGTACTGGGTGAATGGGAAAAGCTTCGCTGGCGGTCACGCCGGTTATTATCAAGCTGGAAAGTTTGCACCAGCGGGACGCATTTTGGTCAATGGGGGTGGTTACGTCTTCGGTTATGGTCGCAAGCCGCAATACTATAAATGGACGACCACTCTGGAGCACCAACTCTTTGCCGCTCCTCCGGAACCGCCGACCATCGAGAAACCGAAGCCACAAGCGAAGAAGAAAGGTCCGAAGGCGTCGTTCGTTGATTTCAAAATCACGAAAAGCCTCAACCCGAAGGGAAAGCCTATCACGGTCGAAGCTTGGATCAACGCGACGAAGCCGAATGGTGTGATCATTGCCAGGGGTGGTCCAACGGATGGCTTTGCCCTCTCACTGCAAAACGGGAGCGCGCAGTTCCATATCCGGTCTGCGAATCAGTTGAAAACCATCACCGGAAAAAAACGCATCGTCGGCGGCTGGCACCATGTTGTTGGTGTCCTCGCAGAAGACAAACAGATGACGCTCTATGTCGATGGTGAAGAAGCCGCTGCTGGAAAAGCTTCTAACTTGCTCGATTCTGATCCCCTGCAACCCATGCAAATTGCATCGGATGAAGGTTCCAGCGTCGGTGATTATCGGGGCCAAAATGGATTCACTGGAGCGATTGACGAAGTTCGTCTCTACTTTACTCCGGCATCTGCTGACGCCGTTCGCGAGAGATTTGAGAATAATTCTGAACTTGCGGATGACCCGCGTCTGGTGATTTCGTTCGACGATTCCACTGCTCGTGATCTCTCGCTCCACAAGAACAATGGAAACTTACAGAACGGAAAGCCTGTCCGTGGAAAGTTTGGAAAAGCGATCACCTTCGTCCGTGGCGCCAATCGTAGTGGTGGTAATTCAAATCAGATGAAGTCACAGATTCAGCCAAAGTGGACCTCTGATGTTCCTATTTATGTTCGCGGGATGGTACTCGCCAATCGCACACTCTATATCGTCGGCCCTGCGGATATTTTCGACGAAGAAAAAACGTTCGCGAGGATCTCGGAAAAGGACCGTTCTGTCGAAACATTACTCTCGAAGCAAAACGACATTCTCAACGGCTCCGAAGGGAGCCGTTTGCTGAGCGTGAATGCGGAATCAGGTGAGGTTGAAGGGGAAATACAACTCGACTCGCTGCCTGCCTGGGATGGCTTGGCTGCGGCACAAGAAAAGCTCTTCCTCTCCACACTCAAAGGTGAAGTCATCTGCTTCGTCGGAGAAGAGTAATATGCCCAGGCTCCAAGGATTCATCCTTTCGCAATGTCTCCTGGCATGTGTCTGCCTAATGCTTGCGCCGTCGTTTGCGGGCGCCTGTAACATTCCTGTATTTCGGTATGCGCTCGAACGCTGGCAGTCAGACTTGATCGAACTTGTTGTCTTTCACGACGCTGCTCTCACGGAGCAGCAAAATAGAATCTTCGCAGGTCTGGAAAAAGAATCACGAAACCACGGCGGGATTGCGAACCTTCAGGTTATCACCCGGCAGATCGACGACATCACGGATGAAGATTTAAAAACGGTTTGGAAGAAACTTTCTGATGAAACAAAGAGTTCCTTACCTCTTCTTGTTGCAAGATCGCGCGTTGGTCGTGGTCAATGGCTTAATGTCTGGACGGGACCACTAACGAAGGTCAACGAAATCGGATTGCTTGACTCACCAGTTCGTCAGGAATTGTCAAATCGGTTGCTGGAAGGAGATTCAGTCGTCTGGTTGGTTCTGAAATCGAGCGATAAAGAACTGACTGAATCAACGATTCAAATGCTCGCGTCAACGCTTCCAGATGTTGCGAAACAAATTCCGATTCCGGAAGGAATCGGTCTGCCAGGTTCAGAACTCTTTTCGGCGATTCCGCTTGATATCCATTTTTCCGTACTGACAGTTGATCCCAGCGACCCGCAGGAGTCATTTCTGGTCAACTGGTTGAAGCAACATTCCCCTACCGCTTTTGCCGAAGGTTCACCGCTGATTGTTCCGGTCTTCGGGCGCGGACGTTCACTGGAAGTGCTGACGGCGGACATCCTCAGCCCAACACTCGTTAAGGAACTTTCAATCTTCCTGTGCAGTGCGTGTTCGTGTCAGGTGAAGGAGTTGAATCCTGGTTTCGATTTACTCATCAAAACAAACTGGGAATTTGAACTCTACGGCGAAGAACCGCCTGAGATCCCGTCAACCGCAAGCGCCAGTGAAAAGAATTTTGATGAACCGATCCTGCTGCCGATTCCGCGCGGATCAGATCATGAAGAGTCGAGTCAAAACAATGAACTTAACAAGGTCAGCATTCGTCCCGGCTCAGTGATTGATCAACCCAACGAACCATTGCCTCCCCTCGGCAGTCACCGACTGTCATGGTTGCTGCTGATGTTTCTGAGTATCGTGGTCCTGGTCGCAGCCGTTGCTGGAATCAAAAAAAAACCTTACGATCCGTAGCAGAATTGTCCACACGAACAACCTCAAACATCATGAATTTCAACCGCGAATGGACACTAATAAGTACAGCACAATTTGCGTCCATTCTCGGTTCTTCTTCCTTAGACAATTGAGATTGTCTCAAACAGTAAGCCTTGAACATGATGACTCATCTGTGCTCCTGACGATTCAATGTTTTGCGTCTTGCGCAATTTTTCTCTGGCAAAAACAGATGCTCATTCGCATACCCTTGACTCTCAATCCCTAGCCCCTGACCAGAACGGCACCGTGGTGAAATTCAACTTCTAACAGCCGAAGTATTGCAAAAAGATAAATCATGAACCGTACTTTTATTGGAATGCTGGGTTCGCTCGGCTTGCTTGCTGGTCTGTTGTTCCTGCTGAGTCAGGGCGATTCACCTCGACGTGGTTCAGGGTCGGGAACAGAGCCAATCATGTTGTATTGTGCTGCCAGCAATCGCGCGGTGATCGAAGCGATTCGGGACGACTATCAGAAAGAGTACAAGCGACGTGTTGAAATTCAGTATGGAGCATCGCAGACACTGCTTTCGTCGGTCGAAGTCAGTAAAACCGGCGACCTCTTTTTACCGGCAGACGATAGTTACATCGACATCGGATATGAGAAAGAGTTGCTCGATGAAGTCTTCCCGCTGGCACAGATGAAGCTTGTCGTCGCTGTTCCGAAAGGAAATCCAAAGGACGTCAAATCGCTGAAAGATTTAATGAGCGATGGTTTCCGATTTGTTCAAGCAAATCCCGATGCGGCGGCAGTCGGAAAACTCACGAAAGAAATTCTTCAAAAGTCCGGTCAATGGGACGCTCTCGATGCGGCGACAATCGGATACCGAACAACAGTCACCGACGTTGCGAATGATATCGTTGTCGGTGCCGCTGATGCGGGAGTCGTCTACGATGCAGTTCTCAACGGCTATCCTGATCTTGACTTCGTAGAACTTCCAGAATTCGAAGACGGAACAGCCAATATCGCCGTGAGTGCCGTGAAGCACACTCGAAATCCGGCGGCGGCACTGCACTTCGCTCGTTACTTGTCAGCAGATGATCGTGGACAAAAACGGTACAAAGAATTCGGATTTCGTCCGGCAGGAGGCGATCCCTGGAAGGATACGCCAGAGCTGAGCATCTACGCTGGAGCGATGCTGCAACCGGCGATTGAGAAATCGCTCATTGAGTTTGAACAGCGTGAAGGCGTCAATATCGCACGCGTTTACAACGGCTGCGGAATTCTGGTTGCTCAAATGAAAGCTGGTCAACACCCGGATGCCTATTTCGCGTGTGATGCGGAATTCATGCAGCAAGTCAAAGAGAACTTCGCAGCCCCGATTACAGTTTCCGAAAACGAACTCGTCATACTGGTTAAGAAAGGGAACCCTCTTGGAATCAAGTCTCTTCGCGATTTGACGAAACCTGATTTACGAGTCGGAATCGGGCACGAAAAGCAGTGCGCAATGGGCTGGCTGACTCAGCAAACTCTTTCCGAAGGAGGTATCCTCAAAGAGGTCATGGCGAACGTGATTACTCAACTTCCGACGGGAGATATGCTGGTGAATGAACTCAAAATTGGTTCACTCGATGCAGCAGTCGCCTACCTGAGCAATGCGGCAGGTTCGCAAGAAAAGTTGGACGCAGTACGCATCACCGGAATCGAATGTTCACACGCTTCGCAGCCATTTGCAATCGCGAAAGAGACGCTCTACAGTCACCTCACAGATCGCTTGCTAAGGAAGCTTCAATCCGCTGAATCGAAGCAACGATTCCTTGACAATGGCTTCGTCTGGAAAGTTGATTGATTCAGGTTCAATAAGAGTGAGTTCCGAGATGAAAGAACAACTCTAACCAGCACAACATCACAATTTAACAACCGCGAATGGACGCCAATTCACGCGAATAAAAAAAAAGAATTCGCGTTTATTAGCGTCCATTCGTGGTTTTCCTCGTTCCTAAGTGGAGCTTGGGGCCAAGAGTTAAATAAAAAGTCGTTTCGAATTTTGCATATGACCATGTTCTCTCGATCACCTTCCTCAGCTCCGCTTGATCAACGCCATCGCCGCTCGGACATTGATTTTTTCCTGATCACAGGCGTTCTGTCCGGTTGTTACATTCTTCTGATTGTGCTTCTTCTTGGTGCCGACCTTTTCTTCACATCATTTCACGATTTCCGCGAAGCGCTGTTGAAGCCAGAGATTCAAGCCGCTTTCTGGATGACTTTGAAAACCTGTACTGTGGCGGCGATTCTCTCAATCTGGGTGGCAACACCGCTCGGTTATATTCTTTCGCGATTCAAGTTTCCCGGTGATTGGCTCATCGACACGATCGTCGACATCCCAATTGTTCTGCCTCCGCTGGTGTTGGGGCTGAGTCTATTGATCCTGTTTCACCTGCCGATCAACGGTTGGGAACTGGAAGCCTGGTTCCGGAATGATCTCGGATTTCCTGTGACGTATCGTTGGCCGGCGGTTGTGTTGGCGCAGTTTGCGGTCTCGGGTGCGTTCGCGGTTCGCACGATGCGGGTCACATTCGATCAAATCGATCCGCGTGCCGAAGACGTTGCTCGAACGCTCGGTTGCACACGATCACAAGCGTTTTTATCAGTTGCCTTACCGCAAGCTTCGCGAGGAATGACAGCGGCAGTGACGATTGCCTGGGCGAGAGCATTGGGTGAGTTTGGGCCGATTCTCGTTTTCGCTGGTGCGACACGATTTCGCACGGAAGTTCTCTCAACCACTGTCTTTCTGGAATTGAGTATTGGAAACCTCGAAGCCGCCGTGGCTGTTTCGTTGCTGATGGTAGCGATGGCGATGGTGATCCTGCTGTTGCTGCGATTGATCGGAGGAGGGCTGTCGTCATCATGATTGAACTCAAGAACGTATCGATTCAGGCAGGAGATTTCCGGTTGAAGAATGTCTCCTTCAAAATTGAAACCGGCGAATACGCCGTATTCATGGGGCGTACCGGACGTGGCAAAACTACGATCCTCGAATCAATCTGCGGCCTCCGCCGAATCACCAGCGGAGAGATACTGGTCCACGGGGTCGACGTCAGTGACTGGATGCCCGGGGACCGTGGGATCGGGTATGTCCCGCAAGATTTGGCGCTGTTCCCGAAGATGAATGTCGACGAGCATCTCTCGTTTGCATTAAAGCTTCGTAAGCAGCCAACAAACAAAATTCAAAAACGAGTTTCTTCATTGGCGGATCAACTTGCAATTACGCATCTGCTGAAGCGTTCGATCAATGACCTCAGTGGCGGTGAAAAGCAACGCGTTGCTCTGGGTCGCGCGATTTCCTTCGAGCCGAATGCGTTACTGCTGGACGAACCGTTTAGCGCACTGGACGAACAAACGCGTCAGGAAATGCACAATCTCTTAAAGAAGATCACATCTGAGTCAGGAGTCACAACACTGCATGTGACACATAGTGAAGAAGAAGCTGTCGCTCTAGCGGATCGTCGTTACTCTCTTGAAGATGGTGTCGTCATTGGTCAGAATTCGCCAAAGAAAGGAATTCACGACATGAACATCAAAGTCCGCTTTGAAGCACAACTCCGGCAAGCCGCAGGAACAGATATTGCTGACATCGATCTCGAAGAGTCGAATTCGATTTCCCGTGTTTTTTCCGTCGTCTCCGAACAATTCGGAAAAGATGTTTCGTCGCGTCTGCTTGATCAAGATGGGAATCCACAGAAAAGTCTGCTGGTATTCGTCAACGACCAACCAGTCGCTTATGATTGCTTCACCGAAGGCACACTGAACGACGGCGACATCGTCTCCATTCTACCTCCGATCGCTGGCGGTTAACTCTTCTCAATCGAATTCACATCAACAACGAGCTGCTCCATGTCCGAGAATCCGTCTCTAACAGCAGAAGAAAAAGCCCGTTATGAGTGGCAAATGTGGACGCCGGACATTGGTGAAGAAGGGCAGGAAAAGCTGAAGGCGGCGAGCGTTCTTGTTTCCAGAATCGGTGGCGTCGGTGGCACGGTTGCCTATTATCTGGCGGCGGCTGGAATTGGAAAACTGGTGCTGGCTCATGGTGGAAATGTCAAACCGAGTGATCTCAACCGGCAGTTGCTGATGACAAGTAACTGGCTCGGCAAGCCGCGCAGTGAATCTTCTCCGAAACGACTTGCAGACCTCAATCCAAATGTTGAAGTTGCTTCTGTGAGCGAAAACATTAATGAAGAGAACGTCGACTCGCTCGTCGAACAGGTCGATATTGTTGTCGATGCGGCACCACTCTTCCCAGAACGATTCGCGATGAACCGGGCTTGTGTTCAGCAAAGGAAACCACTGATAGAAAGCGCGATGTTCGACTTTGATGCTCAATTGACGACGATCATACCAGGAAAAACCCCTTGTCTGGCTTGTCTGTACCCGGAAAACCCTCCGAACTGGAAGCGAGAGTTCCCGGTCTTTGGTGCGGTCTCTGGAACGATCGCTGCGCTTGCGGCTGTTGAGGTCATTAAACTCGTCACCGGCGTGGGAGAAACACTTCAGGGAAAAATGCTCTGGGCGAATATGAGGACAATGGATTTCCGAAAGCTACCGATTGCAAGGCGTGGGGATTGCCCGGTCTGCCGAGAGATCTAATCAAGCATCTCGCAATTTGAGACAGACATTCTAGTCTGTTCGTGGTGCAAACATTGTTGTTCTACACTGACAGGAATGTCTGTTCCACCTGGAAACAAAATGCGGCTCTGCATTCTCAGCAAAGAAAAAAACGGTTCGCCTGAACGCTGAGCATTGATGTTCCCCATGCATGATGAGACGATGCCTCGATCATTCCGCAGCAAATGAACCTCATTCGCATCAAGAGTGTCGAATCAGAAAGTTTCCCTACAAACACATTCGAGTTTTCCGATAGAGAAAGAGTCAGTGCAAGATGGCAGATTCAGTTGTTTTGGCGTACAGCGGTGGTTTGGACACTTCGGTCCTTGTCGGCTGGTTGATGGACAAAGGCTATGACGTTCACTGCTTGTATGTCGACTTAGGACAACCCTGTGAAGACATCGAAGGGATTCTTAAAAAGGCAATTGACATCGGTGCGAAAAGCTCGATTTCAATCGATGTTCAAGAAGAACTTTGTCGAGACTTCGCTTTTCCAGTTCTTCAATGGCAGGCGAAGTACGAAAACATCTACCTGCTCGGCACGTCGATAGCGCGACCGCTGATCTCTAAAATTGTGCTGCAACGTGCCCGCGAAGTTGGAGCGGTTGCTTATGTGCATGGAGCAACGGGAAAAGGGAACGACCAATGCCGCTTCCAACTTGCTGCAGAAGCACTTGAGCCATCGGTGAAAGTGATTGCTCCATGGCGAATGGATGAGTTCCGTGACCTTTTCCCGGGTCGAACGGAGATGCTCGAATACTGTGCTGAGAAAAACATTCCGGTCAAGGCAACCGCGTCGAAGCCTTATTCTTCGGATGAGAACTGCTTGCACATCAGCTATGAAGCTGGAGACCTTGAAGACCCAAATGTCGACGGCATTCCTGTCATTGATTTCGGAATGACTGTCTCTCCACAAGAAGCCCCTGACAATGAAGCTGTTGTCAAAATTGGATTCGAGTCAGGTATTCCAATAAGTGTCAATGGGCAGTCGCTGAATGCGTATGAAGTCGTTGCCACCCTCAACCAACTCGGTGGTGAAAACGGAGTCGGTCGAATCGATATTGTCGAGAACAGGTTCGTCGGTATGAAGAGCAGGGGAGTGTACGAAGCGCCTGGGATGACATGCTTATACGCGGCACTTCAATCACTCGAACAACTCACGATTGATCGAGACGCTGTTCATCTTCGCGACCGCCTAAGTCCGGAAGTTGCCGAGATGGTTTACAACGGCTTCTGGTATTGTGCGAAAATGGACGCACTGATGGCGTTCATCACTCAGTTACAAGAACCAGTCACAGGTGAAGTGACTCTCGGACTCTACAAGGGGAACGTTCGCGTCATCGGACGGACGTCACCGAATTCACTGTATGATGAAGCAATCGCTTCTATGGAAGCCGCAGACGAGGCGGACTACAGCCAGAACGATGCCGAAGGCTTCTTGCGGATTCTCGGCGTGCCACTACGTGTGCAAGGAAAAGCCCGACCTCGCAATTATTGAAAAGTCGCTAGCGATTCGCCGCACACTTTAAGTGTGCGGAAAAACGAAATTTCTTTCCTAGAAGATTGCCCCGCCGCCACCGCTGTTTCCTTGGATTTGATTCAGCAGGAAGTTGAATCCTAATACGCTGATTGCGGCGTTGTACAACTCTTCTTCAAGTGTGTAGCGAAGAATAAGTGTGTCCCCCGGTTGCACCAGAATTCGCTGCGAAGGATTGGTGAGGGCTTCGTTCAGATTGACACGGATCGGAACCAAATCACCACATTCAAGTTTCCTGAGTACGACCAAGTCCGATGGATTGCGTCCGGTACTTCCACTTCCTCCACTTCCTCCACCACGTCCACCACCGCCGATACCGCCGTTCGCGACTCCTCCGATTCCGGTTCCTCCACTGGCGAAGGTTCCTCCGACGAGAGCCACTGCTTCGACAACGTCCAAGTCGTAATCGCGAGGTAAGATGTTCTCTCCACCATTGAGAAGACCGCCGGTGTAGAATCGCTCCTGATCACGAGCAGGAATGTAAACAATATCCCCCTCATCCAAAACGATGTCTTTTTCATCAAACGCCGGGACATTTTCTGAATAGAACCGTAAAGGAATTTTCACGATCTTCGGTCCGTCCAGAATTTCCTCTGGGCATTCACAGACTTCCTTGCAGCTGTTGATCGCCGCGATCATTTGATCCCGTTCAACGCCATCTTCAAAGGATCCCTTGATCACGTAGATTTCATTTCGTGCATCAAGTCCAGGGAGACCACCGGTCAGGTTCAGTGCATGGAGAACGTCATTTTCGAAAGCGGGCATTTCAATAATTTGCCCAGTTCCCCGCTTCGAAATTCCCTCGGCTCCTCCTCCTTCCTCGCGAATCACGGTCACTTGAATTTCTCGCCGGCGCGTGAGTGTGACAATGATCCTCGACTGGTCACCTTGCAGAATTTCGTTCTTCGTATAAATGTCACGAATTAAGTCCGTTGCCTCGACGAGTGAGAGTCCTTTGACGGGAATCGCTTTCACATATGGCAAATCGATTGTGCCATCTTCACGAATTGGGATAGGAAATCCCAAAGACGGTGCCAGGTTGCCCTGCTCCGGGAAATGCACCGGCGGCTGAGAACCTTCTTCACCCAGGACATTTTCAATGAAGACTCCCAGAACATCGCCTGCATCGAGGCGGTACACATCTGGTTGATCCTGGCGGAGCCGCGACAATGAAATGTTCTGCATTTCCTCCCGACCTCGACCTAGAAATTCATCCGGGACGCGGCTGGCAGGCACTGCCTGAAGATTGTCGCAAACCGAACAGCCTTGCAACATGGCGATGCTCATCAAAACGAGCGCCAATGAAGTAGTACGCCGTGGCGTCATCAGTGATGACATGAGATTTCTTCCTTGAATTGCAGAGCTTGCCGCTTTCTTTGCTTCACTCGTCCTGAGCAGATATATCTCGATGTACGAAAGCGAGTTTGACTCGAACCATACACAGGTATTATCGGATACTTACGCACAATCAGGTGACTCAAACCTTGGTAACAGTTGTGCCTTTTATCTGGAAAATTTCGGGACGAAACACAGTATTCTTAAATCAAATTCTACCCAGTCTTCCTATGCTTTAAATTCGGAACGGAACTGGATAAAAAAGTATGATCTTTTCAAGTCTGTTGAAGATTGATGCTGCTCAACAGATAATCATCCCAAATGCTCGACAATGAAATTCGATTCCCGACCAACTAAATTCAATGCCAATTCTAAAAGAAGAACAGTCGATCTTCCCTGAAAATTTATTCGACGAAAGCTACCTTGAAGACCGCCGCGATTCTGACGCACACTGGTGGGCAGTCTACACGCTTTCTCGCCGAGAAAAGGATTTCATGCGCAGGATTTTACCTCACCAAGTGCCGTTTTTCTGCCCAATCATCGGAGTCTCAAAACGCTCCCCGAAAGGACGCGTGCGAACAACTTTTACTCCGCTGTTTGCAAATTACGTCTTCATAAATGCGACAGAAGAAGAGCGAGTTCAGGCTTTCAAAACGAATTGCATCTCTCGTTGCCTGGAGGTCGATGATGAAGAACGCCTCGTCTTTGACCTGGCGCAGATTTCTCAATTAATGACTTCGAAGCAAGAACTACGATTCGAATCGAAACTTGAGCCTGGGACGCTTGTTCGAATTAAGTCGGGACCAATGGAAGGGATTGAAGGCGTCGTCGTTCAATCGCGGAGTGAAGCCCGACTTCTGGTCACAGTCAATTATCTTCAACAGGGAACTTCACTCGAAATCAAAGATTTCGAAGTCGAAAAGCTGTAATCCATGTTCCCGGTCTGTCTCTTCGTATACTGAGAGACGGAAGATCAGATTTTCTTTTTCGAGCTTGGACTGTACTCTTTGTCTGGTGTCTTCAACGGGTCAATCGCGGGAGGCACAAACGGGATTCCCTTGCCATCGAGTACTGGATCAGCAGTCGGCTCAGAATCGCCAGAACCTTCTGGAATCGGAAGTAACGGGGAACCTGCTTCTGTCGGTGAAGACAATTCTGGCCATGCAATTCCTGGTTTGTTCGACTGTGCGTGAAGGTGAGGGGCGATTTGGATCTCTCGATGATCAAATAATCCATCGGTCGAAACTGCCACAGACCCCATCCACCAGCCGTTGAACCACGCTCTCGTTCGATCTTGCGCGTCAGCTCTGTTATTTGAGGCGCTCCAATAAAATCGAGGAGGGATTGCCGGAGGGCATTCTTCCCCATTCAAAGAAGCACGATAGCCTGCCTTAAAGCCGTCTCGAAAATCATTCAAGTGCGGTTCAGATTCCCAATAGCTGCGGTGATAGAGCCACGCACGCTTCGTGATTCTTTTGTCCTGAATCTTGATTGCGCACTCATCAACTCGGTTTTTGAGTTGGACACACCCTACTTGTTGTAGAACGCATAGCGTGAACAGAATTCTCAGCGTCATCCATGACATTTGAAAAACTTACTTGCTTTATTGTCTGGGTATCTCAGAAAATTTGACTGACAGTGAGTCTCCGTACTCCCTTGCCTCTTATCGTCTCAGTTTTCATCGGCGTGTGAGAGTGTTCACCTCGATCACATTTCGGAAGAGAGGAAATCTGCCAGATGTTCGGGTTGCGTAAAGCTGTGAATCTGGATCAAACAGACGCGACACGGTAATCTAGGAGACCCTTGATGATTATCGACAAGCATGAACCAGACAAGTACTGAATGCCCCGAACTGAAAATCATATGCCAGTGAAACAATTCCCCCGCTGCCTGACCATGGTCTGCATGAGTGTCCTCTCAATCACGACGCCTGCGATTTCTCAGGTTGAAAACTCCAAATTCGGTCAGAAAGATTCGTTTCGGCAGCTCGATGAGCATTTGCCAACGCCCACGGAGTCTCGCTTAGGCTCTGGAGCACCTGGCCCGCAATACTGGCAGCAACGGGCGAATTATGTGATTGATGTGAACATCGATGACGAGAAACAACACCTCACCGGCACTGAGAAGGTGACGTACTTCAACCACTCCCCGCATACGCTCAGATACCTGTGGCTACAACTCGATGCGAACATTTTCGCGCCTGATTCCGATTCCGCACTGACATCAACAGCTCCGTCTATGAACCGGGTCTCGACCGATGGTTTGAAACGTCTTCGCGCTCGGCAAACGTTTGATGGCTCGATGACCGTCACAAAATTGGTCGATTCCGACGACAAACCGCTTAAGTACACGATCGTTAAGACAATGATGCGAATCGATTTGTCGACACCTCTGAAACCGAAGGAATCGTTTCAATTTCAAATCGATTGGAATTATGCGATCAACAACAGCAAGCTTGTGCCTGGGCGAACTGGTTATGAGTTCTTCGAGAAAGATGGCAATTCGATTTACGAAATCGCTCACTGGTATCCACGTCTGGTTGCCTACACCGACTACACCGGCTGGCAGCACAAACAATTTCTTGGTCGTGGAGAATTCACGTTAGAACTCGGCGACTATCTGCTTCGGATCAACGCTCCGAACGACCACATTGTCTCGGCTTCTGGCGTATTGCAGAATTCGAATGATGTTCTAACTCAGCCGCAACGTGAACGT
>JAJDEL010000007.1 GCA_029259835.1 Planctomicrobium sp.
TGGTTGTAAGATACGCATTGAGTCGCGAAACTCAAGAGTGAAGTCAATCAATATTTTGCTTATTGAGAGTTGTCGGAGGGGATTCACCGCAGCGTTCGGCCATTATCTTTCAACGTGATGCTGGGGGCGTAAAGACTTTACCCAGCCTACTTAGTAGGAGTGTTGATGTACAACTTGAGGTTATGCGTTGCTCGACCGCCAGCAACGATGTCGGGGCGACCGTCTCCGGTGAGGTCTTCGACGATCAGGTCTTCGGTCGCCATGCCGCCGGAGTCGACGACGTGCTTGCTCCATTTTGTGCCAGCTTCATTCTGGCAGTCGTAGACAATGACGCCGAAAGTCTTTGGTGTGTCGCTGTGTCCGAAGACGATTTCGTCGCTGCCGTCTCCGTCGACATCGGCAGTCCAAAGGGCATGTCCGCGCTTGAAACCGGTATCAACAATGTGCCGTTGCCAGAGTGTTTCACCTTTCTGCGGTGATGTATAGACGGCGAGAGTGTGCCCGTGCATCGGCTCGACAGTCGTGATAAACATCGTCCCGTTTGCAAGTTTGCCGGTTTTGATTTCGCCCGCGCCGCTCTGGTTTGGCTCACTGGCAGATTCGCCGGTGCCGAGTTTTGTTTTCGACCAGCCTTCTTTGATTCGTCGAACGAGATGAACGCCTTCGCGGCTGGCGGTGATGGTGTCGATGCTGCCGCTGGAATCGAAATCGATGTGCCAGTGATTATGCATGCGATTGAAATCGCCATTGAGCACAGTCCCGCGCCAGCGTCCGGTCTTGTTTTTCTCTGGAATCGAAAACGCGGTCAGTCGAGCGCCGTCGCCGACGGTTGCATTGAGTGGTGAGACAACCAACTGCGGGGTTCCGGTTCCGAGGACGTCTGCCCAACGCATTCGGTGTGTCCATTTTTCTTCACCGAGTTGGTGGACAGACCAGGGTTTGTCGAGTGAATCACCCCGTGTGAGCCAGTGCAGCGTTCCAATTTTCGTCCAACCAGCACCAAGAGCGAAGTCGACTTTGCCGTCGCCGTCGATATCGTGTGGAGCGATGCAGACGTTGTCCAGCGGAGTTTGATCTTCGATGATCACTCGTTTCTTCCAGGTCGGATTCTGATACCAGAGTACTCGGTTTTCACTGACCGCAACGATATCGCGTTTCCCGTCTCCGTCGACATCAGCGAGAGTCACGGCGTAGCAGACCTTGCCGATTTCCGGGTCGAGAACTTTTTCTTTAAAACTGGGGAACGGCTCGGCTGCGTTTGAGATAGAAGTCGCTGAGATGAGAGTCAGAAAAAACAAGTGGCGTATCATCAGTAGGCTCCACAGGTGGGAAATTCAGTTTAGAGAAGTGTAACTTGGAGCATCAGTCCATGCGAATGCGTCACTGGTCTGGAAACGATTCTCGATAAATCATCAGAGGGAGACGTTCTGCGAATTGCGAAGGTTCTCTGTCCTCCTAGAATGGCAAGATTCGCGATTGAGGGGAATTTCTTTGCGCAGGCTCCCGCCTGCGACTGCATCTTTCAACGCTTTCTGTTCTTCGTGTCAGTCGGGAGTCTGACCTTTCATTGTGTTGGTGATGAGTAGTTTTCCGGTTCTGACTGTCTACTGTTTACTGATTGTAGCTGCTTCGCTACTTGGTGGGAGGCTCCCTAGTCTGGTGAAGCTGGATCACAAGCGGATGCAGATTCTCATCAGCTTTGTCGGCGGATTGATGCTGGGGATCGGTCTGTTGCATATGCTGCCGCATGCTGTTTCGCAATTGGGAGCGAATCAGATCGATCGAGTGGTCGTTTCGATGATGCTGGGAATTGTGGTGATGTTTTTCTTGCTGCGAATTTTTCACTTTCATCATCACGATCCAGAGCACCTCCCTGCGCATGACATTTGTGAACATGAAGACCACCAGCACGATCACGATCATCGCCATCATGCTGATTCACTCGCGAAAGACATGAGTTGGATGGGAGTCTTCGTCGGGCTTTCACTTCATACACTGATCGATGGTTTCGCGCTCGGGGCGAGTATTCAAGCCGATGCCTTACACGGGAGTACGTCATTCCTTTTGGGAGTCGGAACTTTTGCGGCGATTCTGCTGCATAAGCCTCTCGATGCACTGTCGATTACGTCATTGATGCGAGCTTCGAACTGGTCCGGCAAATCGCAGGTTCTCGTCAATGCTGCCTTTGCCTTGATGTGCCCGTTGGGAGCGTTTCTGTTTTTACTGGGAGCGAAATTTCTGGTGGAGCAGCAGCCACTCATTGTCGGAACGATGTTGGCCTTCGCCGCCGGTGTTTTCATCTGTATTTCGCTGAGCGATCTGCTGCCAGAAATGGAGTTTCACTCACACCATCGAATCCCGCTTAGTATTGCTTTGCTTTTGGGAATCGCCATGGCCTGGGGAATTCGATATTTCGAACCGGCACACGCCCACGCTCTCCAACAAGGGCAGCCACCATCGCCTGTTATTTTTGAAATGCCGGAGTGAACTCAGTGTGTTCCGAGCTTGGTGCGGACGCAAGCATAAAGGGAGATTAAGATGTCATGGGAACTTGAAGAAGAATTACGACAAAGTTTCTCAACAGATGTCGAGGCTGCTCGTGAAGCACTGCTGCGACATCCATGGCTGATCATTCCGGATTTGAATCTCGACTGGCTACAACGAGGGTATCAGGGTTGCTACCGCGACGTTGCAATTGACGACGGCCCGCCGGCTGATTTCGCAATGCATTTTCACCTTCAGGGGCGACTTTATTTGCAATTCACCAGGTTGGTTTCACCGACCTCTGGAATCTACGATGAGAACGGTCGTGCGCAGGAATTCAGCTCTGCTCTTGAAGAAATCCGCTGTTGGCATCAGGTCCTCAACGAAGGGCAAACGCTGCTGCACTCTCTCTTACGGTCTCAGCGAGTGGAGTTCAGCTTTCGAATATTGATTGGACTCAGTAGCAAGTCTTCTAGCACTGAAAAGATGGAAGTCGAGTCTCATCGTCGTCGGCACTATCGGATTCGCAGCTACGACTGGCTGATCGAAAAAGGAGGAAGATTTTCCGCAGACGAGATTGAAGGTCTCGATGCTTGCGGACCTGCGAAAACGGAACCGGAAATGGTGTCGTTATTTCCGCAGATGATGAAAATGCTCGATGGCCCAATGCCGCCTTATTTCCGAAACTGACAATCCCACCGAATTCGATGGGCTTTGGCCTCATAAAAAGACGAAAGAATACTACGCGAATTTCCCCTAACTCATTCTACGGTAGTAGGTTAATTACAAGCAATGTTTCAGTCAGACTAAAAGGCGTGGGCATCACATCGATAGATGATCACCTGACCAGCGATTCAGGGTTTTTTAGAGGAATGTTGCAAATCCTATTGAACACTACGTTCAAATCAAATAACTTTGTTGGATCTTATCACTGGCTGGCATTCGCCACACCAAACGATACTTTTCAAAAAACTTCCTTTTTTCTTTTTTTCTTCAATTTTCAGGAGAACCATTATGAAGAGGCGTAAGCGCGGATTTACCTTGATTGAATTGCTGGTCGTGATTGCGATCATTGCGATTCTGGTCGCACTATTGTTACCAGCCGTGCAACAGGCACGTGAGGCAGCACGAAGAACACAGTGTAAGAACAACCTGAAACAACTTGGACTGGCCCTACACAACTACCACGACACATTTACCCGATTTCCGGCTGGCGTTTTTGGTGCTGGCGGTCAGGGACCAATCAACAATGGTTCACCAGGTGCGTGGCTGGGATGGAGTGGTATGGCGATGTTGTTGCCTTACTTCGACCAGGCCCCACTTTATAACCAGGCAAACTTTGATTACTACTGGGATACAAATGGCTCGCCAGCTCCCGAAGCCAACAACCGTCCTGTGAATCGTGCTTTGATCTCAGGGTTACAATGCCCAAGTGATCCATTCGGTGGCTCGAAGCCACACTCTTCTTCTGGACCAACGAGTTATGTGATGTCTGCGGGACCAGCAACATCATGGAATACTGGAACTCGTAAGATTGGTCCGTTCACTTTGAATTCATCGATCCGAATGCGTGACATTACGGATGGAAGTTCAAACACGATCGCGATGTCTGAGTGCAAAATCGGTGGCGTGACCAGTGTCAAGAGAGACAATACCTGGAGAGTTCACACTGCAGGTGCTTTAGCAAATGCAACTGGGACTGGCTGGAGTCGCAAGTACAGTTCGAGCCAGGCAAACATTGATCGTATTCTGGCGTACTATGATGGCTGCCGAGGTGCCTGGATGTCGGGTGGAGCCCATGCAAACAACGACGACTGTGGTCGTTTTTGGGCCTCTGGTCGAGTTTTCTGGGGACCATGGTTTAACACGATCATGACTCCGAATGCTAAAGGCCCACATTGTGATCAAGATGCATCAGTGACGACGATGGATGTCAAAAACGCGAATAGCTACCACACAGGTGGTGTTCAGGTATTAAAACTTGATGGTTCGGTTACTTTCGTAACCGAAAATATCGACCATGGAGTTTGGATCAACTCTGGCTCGATTGGTGATGATGAAACGGAAACGATTGATTAGTTCCTGTTTTCGCAACTATTTCTCCCGGGGTAGCACACTGCTGCCACCCCGGATTTTTTCAATTTACTATGGGAATGACTGAAGAGATGAAACCTTACTGGCTATTACTTGCTGCGTTTATTTGTGTCTTTGCTCCTGGCTGTAGTGGCGGTGGAGCTGATTTGACAGAAGAAGAGAATGCAGAGATTGAAAACACAGACGTGTTGACTGAAGACGAAGCAGCAATCGAAGAAGCAGCAGAAAACAGCGGTGAAGGCGGCGATAATCCATAAAGGATGACCGCGATTGCGTGATCATTGGTGAGATAAAATTTTGCGCGTCACTGTCCATTTGGGTGGTGACGCGCATTTTTTTTACCAGCACTGTTTTCGCCTATTCATGCCCCTCGAATCAGGGTAAAGTCTTGAAAGTTGGCAGTCTAGGAGAGTGTGGCTGCTTCTTTTTTTGAATGCAGATGTCTCGACAACGGAGTGAACATTGATGTGGGCAAGGTTTGTCAAACAATCAAGAATCGTCCTGGTCTTCACCACCTTCTTTCTGCCTGCGATTGCCAGCGCACAAACGGTAGGGCCAGAAGCTCTTTTGGGTTATCAACCTGCACAAAAGGATGATGTGCAAATTGAGACGCCGACTGCTGAAGAAGTTTCCAAATGCAAAGTGAAAGTCGAGCAGGAAGGGAAGCGGTCTGGCTA
>JAJDEL010000061.1 GCA_029259835.1 Planctomicrobium sp.
GCGGCACTCAAGTACGTCGTCTACGGGGCTGGGATCGCAGGCGTGATGCTTTACGGAATCAGCCTCATCGCCGGACTTCTCGGCACGGCAGACTTCCCTGAACTCGGCGCACGCTTCGCATTTCTCATGGAAGGCGAAACGTTCTCCATGCTGAGCGCGAATAGCGTAACGATTGTGCTGGGAATCATGATGGTTCTTATTGGTCTCGCCTTCAAACTCTCACTCGTTCCATTTCACTTCTGGTGTCCAGATGCGTTTGAAGGTGCGTCTGCCGAAGTTTGCGGATTTCTTTCCGTCGCCTCCAAAGCCGCTGCATTTGGATTGCTCGTTCGGTTCGTGATGGCGTTCCAAGGAACCAGCGATGCACTCACCAGCCTCGGACTTTTCTTCGGAATTGCTCTGGGAGTGATCTCCATTGTCTCGATGACATTCGGGAACCTTGCCGCTTACACACAAACAAACCTCAAGCGATTGCTCTCTTACTCCACGATTGCACACGCCGGCTACATGGTCATGGCGGTTTCCGCGTTACTCGTTGTGATGAACTCACCGGGCGAGAGCGCATTGGCTGTGCGAGATGCCTCTATCGGTTGCGTTGAAGGGCTCATGTACTACATCGTTGTGTACATGTTTATGAATCTGACTGCGTTCTCCGTGATCGCATTACTTCGTAACGAAACGTTCAGTGAAGAACTCGACAGTTACCAAGGAATTTTCTACGGCAGTCCAGGAACAAAAGTAGTTTGCCTCTGCTTGCTGTTCAGTTTCTTCAGTTTGGTTGGGATACCACCTTTTGGTGGGTTCTTCGCCAAGTTACTGATCTTTTACAGCGCCTTCGTTGCAGGAAATGCACACTGGTTTCTGTGGGTTGTGTTGGCCTTTGGAGGACTCAACGCAGTCTTCAGTCTGTACTACTATGTGAAAGTTCTGAAAACAATTTTCATGGGTGAACCGTCTACGGAAACTCAGCAAGTTGCCGTTCCAGGATTGGCAGGAGCTTACGTGTTGCTGATTACGCTACCCATCTTCGCATTGGGGATGACACCACTTCAGGGAGACCTGAGCGCAACGGCTCAGTATGTCGCCTCTGTGTTATTCAACTAATCTTTGAAGTCCCTCCCAAGAGTTAGAGATACGGAAGTTCGATGGATAGCAATGACACCAGCACACTGATTAACGGCCTGCTCGTCGAAATTCACCGCAGCTTGTTGCAGTACACCGCCGAGGCATCGCCTTGGTCCGCTGATGCAGACGCTGAGGTTCTCGCACAAGTCTTGGATCTTGCCGCAAAACAGGAAACGTCTGTCAAAGCGATTGTCGATTTTCTGCGATCACGAAAAGAGATTGTTGATTTCGGTGTTTTCCCCCAAGAGTACACAAGCCTGCATTTCGTCTCGCTGGAGTATCTTCTGGCACGCCTGAAAGAGAGTGAACAGGCTTTGCTCACAGAATTGGAAAAGGCCCTCAGCAGCCTCGCAGGCGACGAGGAAGCCACCAGCTTGGTTCAATCCGCAGTTGAGCAAGAGCAAGCCGTTGTTGAGTTTCTGGGCAAGGCAACGCTGGCGACTCACCCGTCGTAATGATAAATGCCCTTGCCGGTCTGATTCGTCGTCCACTTGAAGTCGACACCACAGCTGAACACTTTTTCGAAAGATGTTTGAGCCATGCTCATTGACACGCATGCCCATCTTGACGAGCAGTCTTTTCATCTCGATCTGGAAGCCGTTCTTCAAAACGCCCGCGAGGCCCAAGTTGAATCGATTCTGTCAATCGGGATCACAGCCGAAACGAGTCAGGCTGCGGTCGAGTTGGCGAAGCGGTACCCGCAAATCCATGCGGTCGCTGGCATTCAGCCAAATTATGTAGCAGAGATGAAGCCCAACGACTTTGCCCTCATTGAAGAACTGGCAGCACTAGATTGTGTTGTTGGAATTGGAGAAACGGGACTGGATCGCTATTGGGACCACGCTCCGATTGATTTGCAACGAGAATTTTTCATCAAGCACATTGAGCTTTCGCAACGCACAGAAAAGCCGTTCATTGTCCACTGTCGCGATGCAGAAGCAGACGTCGTTGGCGTTTTGAAAGAGTGTGCAGGGGATGAGCAACTCAATGGAGTCATGCACTCATTTTGCGGAGACAGTGCAACGGCCGAAACATGCCTTGAACTTGGATTACACATCTCTTTTGCAGGCATGGTCACGTTTAAGAAGAACGAAGAGCTTCGAGAAGTCGCAAAAATGGTCCCGTTGAATCGCATTCTGGTTGAAACGGATTCTCCTTACCTCTCTCCTGTTCCTTTGAGAGGGAAGCGAAACGAACCCGCCAACGTTGTTCACACCGCGCGATGTCTTGCCGACTTACACGGTTTGACACTCGACGAATTTGCAATCGCCTCAACAGCAAATGCAAAAACACTTTTCTCAATTGCGTGAAGACAACACCAATAAGCGCCGCCGATCACTCAATTGCGCGCTGTTTGAAAACATTTTTTCAAATTAGTGAAAAAAAATTCGCTGGAAACAACCTGATGTTTTGAGCAACGATTGTTCATCGCATTACGTGTTTCAATTCTTGCAAGTGTTGAGAGGAGCGGATTGATTCTGAATGAAATTGTTGCAGCAACATGCAAGCGACGTGGCAGGCAATGTTTTGTTTCGCAAAGAAGACTCACAAAATTTTTCATCGAGTGATTAGCAAAGAGAGAGTTGTGTTCGTTTTCAATGAGCGCTCTGTTGGGTTTTGTTTGTGATGTGCCAGATGTTTTTATTCACGGTAAAATCGCTTTTATCGCATGAATACTGCGGTGAAAACGACATTTCGAAAAACACTCGTGACGATTTATTCTTCTACAACTTTTAAGAGTTGAGCGAAGATGTTTGCAGTGATTTCGTATGGTTGATTGTGTCCATGTTCAAGAACTCAAATTTCATGGAGCTGGTATACGAAAAAAACTGTCTCGAATTCTTTGTTGATGCTACCTCAACTGAACGACACTCTTTTTCAATTTTTCTGCATGATCATCGTCATCTTGTTTGAGTATTCGCTTTGAACAGACGTGACCGATCTCTTGGTTAGTGATCTCTAAAACCTTTTGACATCAAAATTGGGGAAAAAAGGCTTGCATCGATTTGCCGTTTCCGTAACATTTCCCGCAAGTCATTGTTGTTGTTTTGTTTTTGTGAGCTCGCAGCAGTTGTTGAGGACACAATTACTTTTGATGACAACAGTCGGTTCGCCACGGTTGGCGAGTCGGGATGGATTCGGCAACGTGGAGTATCAACGATTGATCGCCCAGTAGCATCGTGTTGATCTTCACAATCCTGAAGCTCTTGGAAGGAGGAGTTTCCGTGGCCAAGAAAAAGGCAACTAAGAAGAAAGCAGCTAAGAAGAAAGCTGCACCAAAGAAAAAGGCAGCAGCTAAAAAGAAAGCTGCGCCAAAGAAAAAGGCAGCAGCTAAAAAGAAAGCTGCTCCAAAGAAAAAGGCCACTAAGAAGAAGGCCGCAAAAAGGAAGAAAAAGTAATCTCGATTTGACATTACTTCGATTCAAGTACGAGCGAATCAGATCTCATCTGGTTTGCTCGTTCTTTTTTGCGCTGAGACAAACCGGAAGCATTTTAGCCACTCACTAAGCACAATTAAAATGGCGATTCGACGTAAGGATATTATTCGCGTTTTTCAAACAGCTCGAACGCTCAAACGGGTTTGGGTTTTCGTTTTTTTCCTGGGTCTTTACAGCTGCGTTCCGGTCCTCAAAGAGTATTCTCAATACTCAACGTTTGCTGATTTTCCATCGAACCTCACCAGCATCCTTGGCCTTGTCCTCTCTTTGGTCCTCGTCTTTCGAACGAACCGCGCGTACGAACGATGGTGGGAAGCGAGAACGCTTTGGGGGCAGTTGGTGAACATCAGCAGAAACACAGCAATCAAACTTCGACGTTTTGCTGACTTGAATCTTGATGAACGAACCGAACTTCATCGGACGATTTCCGGTTTTTCCTGTGCGCTCAAAGGGCATCTTCAAGATGGAGTCGTACTTTCCAATCTCCCTGGGTGGAAGCATATCGATGTCAATCCACAGCACGTCCCTGCTTGGCTTGCAGACCATCTTTATGGTCAACTGAAATCGTTGGAAAGTCAGCAGCGCCTGAGTCCTCAAGAACTCCTCGCGGTTGATTCAGATGCCCGTGAATTCTTGAATGTCTGTGGTGGCTGTGAAAGAATTCGAAACACTCTCATTACTGGCTCGTACAGATCGTACGCTCTCAAAAGTCTCTTGCTGTATTTGTTAATTCTCCCTTGGGGGCTTGTGCAAGATTTGAATTGGCTGGCAGTTCCAATCACGATGATCATTGGTTACATGATGGTGGGGCTGGAAGCCATTGCAGACACAATTGAAGAACCGTTCGGAGATGATCTCGACGACCTGGATCTCGCTGCTCTTTGCAAAACAATTGATGTTTCAACGGGTGAGATACTGGATGTCTCACCACTCGTCGCTAGCGAACAAGTATGACTCCGCAACGGGAGATTACTTACGACAAAAACCCTTTTTCTCGCAGCTCTTGAATGTTGCCTGGGGCACTTTCCATGATGCGGTCCGTGGTGTATCTCAAGACCACAACTCCACCCAACCCGAAGGGAGCTGTCAGTATTGCGATTCGGTCTTCGTCCTGAGAATCGAGGGACTTGTTGAGTCGGGCAACAACTTCTTCGACGCTGTCGCTCATCAATTCCGTTTTCTTCTTTTTATTCTCAATATGAAGATTCGAGAACGCAGCAGTCCGTGATAACACAAAATCGACCATGCCACCGAGTTCGCTTTCTTCAAAGAAATTGCGGAACTCTGGTTCGGAATTGTGAGGAGTGATCAACATTGGACGCGCCACTTTCACGACTCCGCGGGAGACCTCGACAGGCTCGCCTGGTTGTTCTGCATCAACAATCAGGTAGTATTCAAGGTCTGAATCCCCGAATGTGAAGAGTGTAT
Source organism: Planctomicrobium sp. (assembly GCA_029259835.1). Classification (GTDB taxonomy): domain Bacteria; phylum Planctomycetota; class Planctomycetia; order Planctomycetales; family Planctomycetaceae; genus Thalassoglobus. The sequence goes on from JAJDEL010000061.1 coordinate 4,992, forward strand.
ACGGGACTGTGCGCTCGATTGAAACAGAGTCCCAAATCTCTCGGAAATGGTTTTCGCGATCAAATTCGTGGAAGTTCATATTGTTCGTGCCTTCTCAGGCATGGAAAGTGAGGTTGTGAATCTGAAAAACTGCTCCACTGACTCTCTCGGCAGTGACCTCAATACCACATTTAAGGTTGGGCGATGTGGTAGTTGATCGTATCCAGATTCCTCGCTCAAGGCTGGATGTTGTTGACATCCGCAGGTTTGCCAATAAAACACGTCCACACGTCGCGTTTGGCGTGTACAACATGAATAATCAACACATTTTTTGTCTAGAGGAGTGACCTCCAATGAGCGGTCCAATTGTACGTACTGGTGCGACGCCTGAATTCTGGGAAAACTGGGATCAAGTTTTCGGTAAGAAAACCAAGAAATCAGCAACACCAAAGAAGGCTGCTAAAAAGAAGACAGCAACAAAAAAATCTGCCAAAAAATTAGAAACGAAGCCTGTGAAGGCAAAGAAGAAGGCTGCCAAAAAATCTCCTGTGAAAAAGAAAGTGGCGAAGAAGAAGTCGAAAAAGTGACGGTTCAAGACGTCGCCTGCGCGATGATTTGGTCCC
>JAJDEL010000601.1 GCA_029259835.1 Planctomicrobium sp.
CTATGCCAGAGACAAGCGCCGGGCGAACGTTCTGATGAAAGAATGCCTGCTATGGTTTGCAACCGAGAATCACATGGAGATCGATGATCAGACTGCAGCACAGATTGTCGAAGATCAAAAGACGCGGCGAGCTGTAGCCTACATCACATATGGCCACTGGTTAATTCTCCGACTTGCTGGTGAAACAGATGGCCCAGCGATTCTTGCACTCTGGCGAATCATAGCATGGAATCCTCTCGGCGGTCAGCGACGTGGTTTCACGCTGCAGTTGAATGATTTCAAAATTGCAGAGAAGGTTCTTCTCCAGGCGGTTCAACATGTGAAATGAAATCGAAGCAGAGCCGTTTCCACCGACCGAATTCTGTCCCACCATTTTCATTCATGTAAATTTGTGTTCATTTGCAGTTCTCTTTCTCTCCCTGCTTGAGCGTGTTGTCAGGTTGAACGGAATGATTCTCTCTTTAATTGAGTGCAATTTGCTTTCTTCTCGAATATGATGCCCGCGTCTTTACGAGTTACCTTTGTATTCTCTTGAATGAGGGGATTGAGTCGTCATGCGTATCTTCTTTTTTTCGTTGTTGGTGTGGGGAGGAGTGTGGGAGATGACTCAGTCAGAAGTAAGTGGGCAGGAGGCAGTAGCGGCAACGCCGGGATATGATCGGTCAGGGAGAAATCCTTACCAGTCACGATCTGTCGTGATTGCCAAGAATGGAATCGTCGCGACTAGCCAGCCGCTTGCGGCTCAAGTCGGTCTCGATATTCTCAAGTCTGGCGGAAATGCAATTGACGCGGCGATTGCGACGAACGCAATGATGGGACTTGTCGAACCGATGAGTTGCGGCATCGGTGGCGATTTGTTCGTGATCTACTGGGACGCGAAAACCGAAAAGCTGTACGGTCTTAATGCTTCCGGTCGAAGTCCTGCGGCGCTGAACATCGACGTGTTCAAAGAGAGAGAACTGACACAAATTCCAATTCAGGGACCACTCGCCTGGTCAGTTCCTGGTTGTGTGGATGGTTGGGATGTCCTGCGGAAGCGATTCGGCTCGCGTCCACTTGCAGAGTTGCTTGAGCCGTCGATTCGGTATGCGGAAGATGGATTTCCTGTGAGTGAAATCATCGCCCGTTCCTGGCAGGGAGCGGTTGGGAATTTGAAGAAGTATCCAGACTCGGCGACGACTTACCTTGTCGATGGAAAAGCACCGGAAGCGGGAGAGGTGTTCCGTAATCCGAATCTCGCTCGAACGTATCGACTACTGGCTCAAGAAGGTTGCGATGCGTTTTATCAAGGTGCGATTGCGAAGTCGATTGTCCAGTTTAGCAAAGCTCAAGGAGGGTACTTCTCGACTGAAGATTTTTCCCAGCACACTTCTGAATGGGTCGAGCCAGTCTCCACAAATTATCGAGGCTACGATGTCTGGGAACTTCCGCCGAACGGACAAGGGATTGCAGCACTGCAAATGCTCAACATCCTGGAAGCCTACGACTTGCAAAGCCTCGGCTATCAAAGTCCTGAGGCTTTGCACTTGTTCATTGAAGCAAAGAAACTTGCCTTTGCTGATCGCGCGAAGTTTTACGCCGACCCGAGTTTCTCAGACGTTCCGGTGAAGGAATTGATCTCAAAGGAATATGCGGATGTGCAGCGACGACGTATTAATCCAGACCGTGCGGCGACGGATGTGCCAGCCGGTGATCCGAAGTTGATTCACGGCGATACAATCTATTTGTCTGTCGTTGATAAAGAAGGAAACTGCTGCTCATTCATACAAAGCAATTACTACGGGTTTGGTTCGCAGATGGTCCCCGGCGACCTTGGTTTTGCACTTCAAAATCGAGGAGCGTTGTTCTCGCTCGATTCGGAACATGCGAACTCGTTGCAACCTCGTAAACGCCCGTTTCATACGATTATCCCAGCAATGGTGACAAAAGACGGACAACCTTGGCTGACTTTCGGCGTCATGGGTGGCGACATGCAGCCGCAAGGGCACGTGCAGGTCTTGATCAACATGATCGACTTCGGAATGAATGTTCAGGAAGCCGGAGACGCCGCCCGGATTCGCCATCTCGGCTCACAAACACCAACTGGAACTCCACTGGAGAAAAACGGAGGTCGTGTCGCCGCTGAGTCGCGAATTCCAGAGTCAACCTTGCATGCGCTGGAAAAGAAAGGTCACGTCACAACCCGTTCCCCCGGTGGCTTCGGCGGATATCAGGCAATCATGATCGATCGGAAACACAGCACTCTACACGGAGGAACCGATCCCAGAAAAGATGGTGCTGCAGTCGGGTATTAGGGTGAGCAACATTCGTGAATTCGCCCCAGTCGGGTTCTTTACGACCTATTTGAGTTCCAGGGAATGGTCCATTCTCTGGTTGATCTGTTCAAGTCGTTCACGGTTGCCGCCTTTGACTTCTGCTGTCGCCCAGCCGGAGTAGTTGATCGCTTCGAGGGCATCGACAACGGCAGGGTAATCGGAGTCTCCATCACCGATTTCGACGTTGAAGCCTTTCCAGAGTCCTTCGTCCTGCTGGAGCTTGCGACTGTATTCTTTCACGTCGAGTTTTCCGATTCGTGAACCGAGGATTTTGACCCACTGCTCTGGGTATCCGAAGCGAACGACGTTCCCAATATCGAAATAGACACCAACAGCCGGACTCTTGATTTCATCAATAAACTGTGCCATCTCTAGAGGACTCAGCAGGAAGTTATTCCAGACATTCTCTACGAGCAACTTAATCCCTTGCTTCTCTGCGTACGGTGCATTCTCTTTGAGTCGATCCGACCATTCCTTGTAATTGTCGTCGTACGAAACCTCTTTACTCACGCGACCGGCGACGACCAGAACCGACGTTCCGCCGAGTGTTTTCGAGAGATCAATCGCAGTTTTGATATCAGGGCTATTGCTGTTGATGATCCCGTGAATCGGCAAGCCGACCGTGTCTCTCGCCTTGAGTAGTTCCTTCACTTTGGCAGAGTCTTTGTCACGCGTTCGGATTTCAACACCATCGAAACCAATCTCTTTGAGCATCTGAAACTTCTGCTGAATCGAAAGAGACTTGTCGGTCACCATGTGGTACTTCACCGCTTTCTTAAAACGGGGTTTCGAAGCTGGTGCTGCATTAGCAGTTGGTGAAAAAGAGGCCGCTGCGATTGCTGCCGCCGCTGCACTCACAGTTGCCTGCTTAACAAAATTTCGTCTTGTTTGTTGTTGACCGCTCATATGAATTACCTTTTATTGTCAAAGTATGGATGACGCACCAGATTGCAGTCTCATCAACATAGCGTGAAGACGACAGGAGTGCATCGGTCGCAGATCGATTTCTTTCGTAGAAGATGCCACTCAAAAGACGTTTGATGACGCGTGGGTTTCATCATACTCAAAAAGCCCGGCATTTTAGAAATGCCGGGCTTTTGTTAAGTCGTCGTGATATGAATTTGGACGATCACTTTTTCTTACTACGTGAGCGGCTGCTGCTCGAAGAGCGGCTGGATCGCGAGGATGATGAAGAGCTTTTGCGCGATGAACTGGCACTGCTTTTTGGTGAACTCGACCGACTACTGCTGCTGCTTTTCGAAGGGGTCGAGGAACGCGATGATGAGGAAGGCGGGCGGCTCTTGGGAGACGAAGAGCGACTTGAAGGCGAACGGCTCGGAGCAGAACGACTTGACGAAGAAGAACGCGCCCGGTTGATCGCATCCTGCGCGGCCGATCGAGAGCTACTGCTGCGATTAACTGACTTGCTTGGTTGAGGGGATCGGCTTGGAGTCTGTTTTGCTTGCGCTGGTTGTTTCGTCGGAATTCGCGAACGCGACGTACTTGCCTTTGGAACGGGTGTGGTCGAACGATTGCTGCTGCTTCGTGTCGAACTGTCACCGGACCGGCTGTCTCGGCGCGCGGCGGATGCTTTTCGTGCTGCTTCAATTCGAGCACGCATGTCGGTTTGACGAGCACTCGTTGACGGAGAGGTCTTTGGAACAGTCCCGGTTGCCGATTGTTTTCGACTCGAAGATGCTCGACGAGCTGCCTCGATCCGTGAATTTAAATCAGCAGACGAAGACGACCGTGTTCCTCGATCGATTCTAGGAGAATTTGGTGTTTTCGTCGCTGGTTGAATCGAGGGTTTTACAGAAAGTTCGCTGCGTGGTGTTGTCGAACGGGGTGATATCCGGTTCGTTACGCCGACTCGCTTGCGCAGGTCGTCTTGCTCGGCTGCTGTAGACCGAGATGATTTGGAACCTGTCGCGTTCGTTGTTTTGCGTCGACTTTCCGCGAACCGGTCAGCTGCTTCGATACGCTTTTTTAAGTCTGAAGATGGCTTCGTTGTACGTGCCGTCTTTTCCGTAGATTTTCTTGCCGCTTCAATCTTGGACCGAACATCATTTCCAGATGCAGCCGCAGCATTGCGATTGGTGATCACTGGTTTATCCTTTGCGTCCGAAGGATCGCGACCATCTCGTCGTGTGACTGATTTTTCATCAGGACGTAATTTCCTGGTTGCTTCAATTCTCTCTCTCAGAGATTCGAGTTGAGACCGCGAGCCGGCATCTCGAGTTTGAGCAGTTTGATTCTCCGTCCTCTTTTTGATGTCACCAGAAGTTCGTTGGGCATTGTTGCGAGCGCCTGCGAGGTTATTCCTGTCTCTCGACTGGCTCTCCAATCGGTCTCGATGATCATCGAGTCTTCCACGAAGCACAGAGTTTTCTGGCAGTTTTAGTGATGCGACTCCTGCTCCGGTTTTTGGTTTGAGTTGCTCTTTCCCACTTCGAGTTTCTCTAAGACGATTTGCATCAACTTTTCCAAGACGACTTTCAGCGGGTTTATTTCGATCATCGGCAGACGGACCTCGGCGCCGTGTTTCGAATGCGATCCGCTGTGCCTTCAAATTTTGAACGGCTGATTTGGAACGGCTAGAAAGTTGGTCACGATCGCGCTCCTGGATGTGCCGGAACGATTGGATTCCGTATTTGGACTTACTACTGGTTCGAGTCTTGGCGATCATTTCAGTGAGCGGCTGACTGAGCGTCGCTTGCTGAGTGACGACGGAATTGCGTGATCCATTTCGGCGGGAACGATCATAAGCTTGTCGTTGCGTATGTGCCGGTCGGTGTGACTCATGGCGATCAAAATAGTGGTGCCAATCGACGAGACGATTGTAGGTCGTGCGTCGAGATGCAGTTTGATAATAAGAACGAATCGGATCGTAGGCATGTCGATGACGTGAATGAGAGTTGTATCTCGTCAGATGGAAGATGCCGCGACTGCGATAGTGATGTGCGTAGTAATCGCCGAAATAATAGTGGCGAGTATGCGGTCGGACGAACAAGTGAACCAAAAGCGGACCAGCTGAGACAGCCACGCTTGGTCGATAGCGGTATCCGTGATATCGATGTCGGTGATGGCGATTGTGGAAATGGACCGGCGAGAACAACACACCTCGTCGATAAACGGGATAGTCCCAGTATCCAGAGCAGTGAACATAACCTCTCGGCGTCCATTGATATCGCGAAGGAACCCACAAGTAATCATTGTATGGACGCGCCCAACAACCGGGCTGCCAGGAGTAGCGATTTGTTTGATAAACCCATGTTCCGGGAGTCCAAAAATACTCTGGTGACGGTGCTTCGATGTTTGGACCTTGTTCTAGACTTTCAGGCGGTTCAGGCAGGTACGTCAGTTCGTCTTGTTCAGCGGACGACCAAAAACCAGGAACCCATTGCCAGCCTCGGTCGACTTCACCCCAGTAACCTGGAACCCACTGTTGTCCTGGAGGAAGATCACGCCAAAGGCCACTAATCCAGATGAAATCTTTGACGTCTTCATCAAAAGCCCAATACCCTGGAATCCACTCTACGTTTGCACCTTCAGGGAGGTCTTCCGGAGGAAGTTCGTCGATCAGTTCCGGGGGAGCGATTTCAATTATTGGCGTTGGTTTCGGGTCGGTCACATATTGTTCGGCGAATGCTTCGTGAACTGGACCGCGCGTTAAGACTTCCGCTTCAATATCGGACTGCATGACCGGCACTGGTATTTCGCTTTCCGCTTGATTCATCAATGCCCGATCAGGTAGCGGAGGTGAGGGCGGGACAACATCCTGTGCAGAGAGCAAGTGCGTTGAGATTGTGCACACCACAAATGAGCCGAACAGCCAAAACGTCTGACGCGAAAAAGAGATATTCATATTTTAAATGCTCCTGGCATCATGTCGCAGGTCTTCTATCCATGACTTGAAAGCAAATCATGTCTTTTATCTTGGGTGCTGATCGTGGTTGACCATCCGCAGTTTGGATCCAATCCAGACAACCCAGTTCAGTTTATGGTATCCCGCAGCAATCATACCGAAGACGAGACTTGTGAGAAGACATGAACTGAGGAGATTTGCAAAACTTGACACACTCAAGGGATACGACGAGACAATGCAGCGGCACGGCAAGAAAATTAACGATAGAGTCTCAATCCGAAGCGATGTCGAATCGATGACAGTTGGCGTCGAATTGACAACATTTAGGACGTTTTTAACAAGGCCCCGGATAGCCGCACACTTAAAGTGTGCGGCAATGCAATTGTGTCACTACGGAGCAGTTTTCTTGAAACTGGATTCACAGATTCGTATGCAAAGTCTTTGTCGACTCTGCAGCGGATGCACTTGAAGCAAAGTTCGGAACAGCGACTCCGCGTTCTGCTTGTCGGACAAGCTGAGCCATTTCCCATGCGGTGACGAAATGGAACCGAAAGTTCGGATTTTCCTGGCTCACACTTTCGAGATCTCGGTAGAACTGCTGCATCGGAGAACCAAGGAGTGTGTCGATGTTTTCATCTTTGCAACCGTGCGTGTGCAATTTCACGAACCGCCAATTCGGCTGACCTTCAACGATGACACCTGCGTCCAACCAGAGTTGTAGCCGATGTTTCGTCCCTGGGCGCCCGCCGTGAATGTCCGCGTTTTCAATGCGTGGGATGAGGCCGAATTTTCTCGATTGCCAATCGAGTGTCAGTGGTCCTTGAATCATCAGCAAGTGATCTGCCGGCGGTGTTTGACCAACACGCGCCTGGATTCCCTTGTCATGTGATTTCCGTAAACCAGGACGGTCTTGGGCGTAGTAGATACTGTTGATTGTACTCGTTTGAGTCGGACTCGGTGCAGAGGGTAGAGTGAAATCGGCGTAGCAGCCCGTCTCCATGAGGATCGTCAATTCCTGGTCAACGCCGCAATATGTTCCATCTGGTCGCGAATTGCACAACGCCCAGTTTCCATGGATAAATCCGTAGACAATCTCGCCTGTCTCGGGGTCTTTACGAAGGAGACCATGCCGGTGATAGAGTGTTTCTCGGAAACTCTCTAACTTTTCGCGAAGTTGCTCTGGAGTATCGTCATGATGATGAAGGTGAACGTCCACGTCCCCAAAGCCTGCTTCACACAGTGGGCGAATGCCATCGAGATATTCCGGGCGGTACTCGTCTTGTGGGAAGAAGAACGTGTATTGCGGAGGGCGACCGTTAACATCCCGAAACTGCTCGAAGAGTTGTGGGTATTCGTTGCACCAGCGAGAAACACGATGCTGCGCCGTCTCACGTGAGGCATCGTAGCACTCAGGCTCCCAGTGATCGCAAATCGCGATGAAAACATCCATGACATCGTCAGGATGGATCGGAGGAGTTGGCTCTTTTGGGATCGCGTAGCTGCGAATCCAATACTGCATATTGCGGGCGCGAATTAACAAAGTCAGCCCGATAACCGAGGCGACCAAAATGATTCCGAAGATGCCGAGTATTGCAGGAACGGAGAGCGTCATGCTGAGTACCCTTCCGTGTCCTGGTGGTGTGTTGGTCCGAACGACAGCAGGTTGGTTTCAAGTCCGAGAGTCGATTTGAATGTCACTGTGCTATTCAACAAGCTGGCGAGTTCACCTGCTAATGCCTTTCGATGATACTGATCAATCTCCCAATCGCTGGCGGAATGGACAAATCCGCAACGGTGTTGCTCCACAAGCATTGCAAGTTGATCAGTAATTCTTTCAATCTGTTTCGGTTCACAAAGGACAGTCCCAGGGAGGTCTTGAACAAGATCCCAGACATCCCCTTTCGGGGCGACAACAAACATCGGTCGTTTTGCCGCCATATATTCGAATGTCTTGGCATTGATGATTCGCTGTGTCTTCGGGAGATCGGAATTGATCATCAACAGACTGTCCGAAGTTTGCATCAGTTGCACTGCTTCCGAATGATCAATGAACGGCAATCTTGTCACGGCGACAGGTTGTCCTTGCAGGCGATCAACGATGGCATCCTGATCTTCCGTCCGTCGACCCGCCAACAGAAGTTCAATCTCTGCTGCGATGAGTGGAGACGTTTTGCAAAGTTTCTCCAGAGCAGCGATGATCGGTTCAATCGAATTCAAATTCCAGAGTGTCCCGATAAAGGACAATCGAAATCGCGAAGTACCGTTGCCGTAATCTTTCTTGACTGATGCCGTTGTATCAGGGTAGTCGTCGGGGTCGAATCCGTTATAGATGAACGCAGATTTCGCCCGGCTTCCGGCGAGATTTGCGACTTCTGAAATTGCCTGAGAGCTTGATGGCGTTGTCGCCAACACAACATCGGCGGCACGCAAGGCGTAGTCCTGCTGCCGGGTTTGCAGCCAGTTGCTGAACTTGCCTTGCTGCTTGTTTTCCCAGTACGCATTGCTGATATCCCATTCATCTCGGTAATCGAGAATGAGTGGCAACCCGGTCTTCTTCGCCAGTTTGGCTCCCAGCAACAGTGAAGAAAAAGGCGGTCCGGTCGCGATGATCGCATCGTGGTGCAGATCGTTGAGGATTCTCACTCCTTCTCGGTAGGCACGAGGATGCCAGAGAACCTGTGAATCTGGTTGCAAAGCGGTATTGCCAACCGTGCGGACGAACGACTTGATGCCTGACACGAAACGATTCTTCCGACCAGATCCGTTGCCGCCGGAGACTTTCTTCTTCAGTCCGTAGCCCGGTTCAAATGTTTTCGCTCTACGAATCACAGTGCCGGCAGGAATGTCTTTGAGTAGTGATTCATCGTGCAACGGGACAGAAGGGTTCGAAACCGTCAAGACCGAAGAATTCCAGCCGAACTGCGGGAGGTATTTCACAAATTTAGTAACGCGATGCACTCCCACTCCGCCGACCGGTGGGAACTGGTAAGCGACGAATAAAACTCGGTGGAACTGACGATCTTTCATCGTGTACCTACTGGTTCATTGATGGGAGGAAAGATTCGTTCCTTGACTTCGGATTCAATGTTTTGTTCTCGCTGATCGTTCAGTCGCTCGAAGAGTTCAACTGTTTCTTTGGCAGTGTCTTCCCAGACTCGGGCTTGGTATTGGGTTGCTCCACGCCCGAAACTTTCAGCGAGTGCATCGTTGATCGCTTCGGCGAGACACTTTTCATCCTGTTGCGGCGCAAGTATGGAATATGTCGGGTCAGCGATTTCGGAGATACTTCCGACATCGGTCGAGACGAACGGAGTTCCGCACGCTAGTGATTCGCGCAGCACATTCGGAAGCCCTTCGGAGTCGCTCGACATGACTGTCAGGTCTGCCGCGCGATACCAGTCTGCGATTTGATCATGCCCGATGGTTCCTTCGAAGAGGACATGTTCAGTCAAGCCAAGTTCAGCGACACGTTGTTCGAGCCGAGGTCGCTCAGGACCGTCTCCGATCAAATGTAGCTCGAATGACAAGTTTTGTTTTCTTAGGATCTCGGAAGCGTTTATGAGAACATCAAGTGCTTTGACCGGGACCATCCGCCCGACCCAAACGAAGTGCTTTAGGTCTGGATTCAGTTTAAGTTTCTGTTGTGCCTGTGCTCGGGATTCATTTTGATGAAAGACCGTCGGGTCAATTCCCTGGTAGATTGTTTGTACGCGATTGGAGTTCACTCCGAGATCAATCACCGAATTACGTAAGCCATCACTGACGGTGATGACCGTGTCCGATTGCAACAAAACGTCGCGGACACGTTCGCCTCTCTTGGGAAGTTTTGGAAGTATCAACACGTCGGAACCACCCACAATTACAGCGGAAGGAACTCCTGCGTGATGCGCAGATCGTACTCCAACTTCTCCTTCCGGGTGTGCCCAATAACTGAGAACTGCGTCCGGTTGGAAATTGTTGATCGCCTCTTTGAGAACCTTTTGCACTGACCACCACATCTGATCGCCGGACCTATCCTGCATCATTCGCGGTGTGTGCCAGAATGTTGGATAGCTCGCCGAGATACCAACCTCTTTCAGTTCTACCGGAAGCTGATACTTCTTGCCCTTAAGACGAAACGGCACTGCTTCCAGAAATGATCGCGGCGCAATCGCGTGAACTTCGTGATTGCGCGCGAGGGCAGCACAAAGCGCAGAGTTATATGTTCCACGTGCTGGAGACGTCGCATCCGGAAAGGTTGTACTGATAAAAAGGATTCGCATGGTTTTGCGTAAGTTAAGTGATAGCAATACAAAACAACGAGTTGCTTCGAACACTCTGGGGTCTGTTTTTCGTTCAGCCAGCGATAGTTTGTTGAAGTCCGTCTTCGGTGGAAATCTTTGGCTTCCAGTTCAGTTTGTGCTTGGCTTTCGCATTGGAGTACCTCAGCGGCTTCCACATTGCTTCGCACTTGTGGCGAGTCAGCACCGGGGGCAATTGACCTTCGGACCAGTTCGAGTACCACTCATAGATTCGCGAGAGTGGTCCAATTGCTCCACGTGGAATCCAAAGCGTTCGAATCCGCTGACCTTGTTGTTTCATCAGTCGAAGAATGCGTTTACCGGTGGGGAGATCGTCATCAACCAGATTAAAGATTTCGCCACTCATGTCTGGAGTCAAGCCAGCGAGCTTGATTCCTTCGGCACAGTTTTCGACGAATGTGTAAGGCAATTGCTGCCCGCCACCCATGCGAATCACCATTGGTCCGAGTGGCAATCCAACACGGCTGGTGACCGCCGATCTTCCAGGTCCATAAATCACACCTGGGCGAACGATCACAAGCGGCAGTCCAAGTGACTCGCTCAGTTCCTGCGCGACTGTTTCCTGTCGAACTTTACTGAACGTATACGGATCACGCTTTTCAGGCATCGGATCGACAGGTGTCGATTCGTCGAGAGTCCCCCAACGTTTCACGGTCTGCGTCCCGTAAACTCCCATCGAACTGATCAAAACGAATCGCCCGACATTCACGCGTGCAGCGGTTTCGAGCAACTGGCGAGTCGGGATGACCGTGTTCAGAAACATCGTTGAAGCACTTCCACCGAGTGCCGCAGCAAGGTGATAGACAACATCGCTGTTTGCAAAGTGTTCTTCGACAAATTTCTTGTCATTCAATTCTCCGCGATGAATTTCTATTCGTTCGCGAGCAATGACGGGAACATTTTCATAGAGAGCGTCAGTGTCGCTCGACTCTCTGAGGAGGCAGCGAACGATAAGATCGTTCTCTTCAAGCAGAGAATGGACAAGTCGGCGCCCCAGGAATCCAGTGGCACCTGTGACTGTTGCGATTACAGGCATTTCGAAACCTCCTGATTCGGAGTTGTAGAAACATTGTTAATGCGTGAAGTGCCATCTTGCTCACGGCAATGGTCGAAAATTCGATCCATCAACTGTGTGACCCGATGAATTTGGTGCGGAGGAATCGGCGGATCTGTGCCGTTTTGAATCGATCCGTAGAACGTCTCGAAGAGTCCTTTCATACCTGCGAAGTAGTGGATGTCGGCTTTTGCAAATCTCCAGCAGTTGTTCGCGAAGTTCCAGCTTGCATTTCGTAGATGTTGCCAAGAGACTTCAAGTTTTGCAAAAGCGCCAGGTAGCTTTGCGATCTTGTTCAGACGAATTGTTTGGGCATCGATGTCGATTTCGAGTGACCCTTTTGAGCCGTAAACTCGCGTGATTCGCTGTGGTGGAATGTGAGTTGAAAACGTCAAACTGGCACTTTGTGTACGTCCTTGAAACGACAACTGCATTTCCGTTGGGAAGTCGTATTCCGGCTGTGTGTGCCAGCCACCGATGATTTTCGGCTGGTCCTCATCCATCAAATCTGTGATTCGGTACAGCGGGTGTGAGATCGTATTTTGAAACAGCCCCCCAGGAAGTTTACGCACTGAGTGGTTCGGGTTTGCAGCGACTAATGCACCGAAATTGCCGGCGATGGGATAGCCGAGAATTGATTCGATGTGCCCGACTTTCCCGATCAGTCCGCGCTGAATCCAGTCGCGGCAGCGAAGCCACATTGGATCAAAAAGTTGATCGTGTCCGACACAAATCGAACGATTTGAAAATTCCACCGCAGCGAGTACGCTGGCGGATTCTGTTGCGTCGAGCGTGAACGGTTTTTCAACGTAAACGTGACAACCAGCATTCAAGAGCTTGATCGAAAGGTCCGCGTGCGTATGAGCCGGGGTCGTAATGTGAACGACGTCGGGCCGCACTTCAGAAATCATTCGATCCAGATTGGTATATGTCTTTGGCACATTGAATCTCGCTGCTGCCTGATACGCGAGGTCTTCGTGAACATCACAGACAGCAACGACTTCGACGCTGTCGATTCGCGCAATTTGCGAAAGGTGAGCATCCGCAATTTGTCCGCAACCAAGCAATGCGATTTTCAATTTGTGAGTTGGTTCTGGCATAGTGTTGTTAATTAGTTAGTTTGAGAAACCTGCGAATAAAGTTCGCTGTAAAGTTTTTCGTATTGCTGAATCATTGTACGAATGTTGAAGTTTTGTTCGACGCGTTCTCTTGCCGCTCGACCGATGTCCGGCCACAACGGTCGTTCTTCAAGCATCTCAATCATTGCAGCAGCGAGTGTTTCTGGTTGCAGCGACGGAACCAGCTTGCCAGTCTCGCCTGCAACGACAATTTCCGGGCTTCCTCCGACGGCAGTGGTAACAATCGGCAGCCCGACTGCCATCGCTTCGAGCAAAGTCAGGGAAATCCCTTCGGTTGTTGATGAAGAAACAAAGAACCCGGCGGTGGCAAGCAATTCGTGGACGTCGCTTCTCTCGCCGAGGAAACTGACGTTCTCTCTGATTTTCAAT